>JAHIJU010000231.1 GCA_018898235.1 Actinomycetota bacterium
ATTCAGCAGTGGGCCGACGAGGCCGAAGTGGGATACGACGTCGCCGTCCCCAAGCGTCGGGGTCGGGGGCGTCCTGGTCGTGGGGCTGAACCGATGCAGGTCGTGGCCGTCCGGCTGACCGCCGAGGAGCTCGACGCCTTGGACGCGGCGGCGGCGAAGAACGACATGAGCAGGTCCGAGGCGATCCGGGCCGCGCTGGCCCACTTCGCTGCGTGAAGGTCCACCCGAGCGCGCTCAAGCACGGCGTCTCGCCGCACGACGCGATCCAGGCAGCGGAGTGGGCACTGTGGATCGAGCCGCTCGATGAGGACGGCCCTGGCTACCGAGAGCTGCGCCTGGGCTTCGACACCGGGGCGCGCCTGCTGGAGACGGTGGTACTCGTCCTCGAGGGTGGCGAGGAGCTGGTCATCCACGCCATGCCGGCTCGCAAGCAGTACCTCGACCTCCTGCCGTAGGGACTGGGATCGGCACCGTGCTGCCCGTCGGCAGTCCGGGCCGCACCCCGTCTCTGCCGCACGACGGACCGTTGTCACCTCAGTTCATTGCAGCGAACAGCAGGCTGCCCGGGGTCAAGGCCGGTGAATGCTGACGAGCGGCACGGTCCTTACGACACGCGGTACTGGACCTGTGATCGCGCCGAGCCCGGCCCGGGCTCGGTCGTCCCCGGCATCGTGCGCGCTCCATCCGCCGGTCCACGATTGCGCTTCGAGCCCGTGTCCAGAGACTCCGGTCCGGCCGAACGCTCGCGATGGCGGCAGAACCCTCACGAAGACGTGAGGTTTCTGACTGGAGGTGGTGGGGTGACGGCGCGGGCGCAGCTGTGGGATGTCGCGGTGGAGCAGTACGGCCTCTTCACGGTCGCCGATGGTGACGCGTTGGGGATCGAGCGGGCGGCGGTGTGGATGCTTGCCAGCCTGGGCAAGGTCGAGCAGGTCGCCTCCGGGGGCGAGGGCTACGTGGTGCACTACGTCGACCTGACCGAGGGCGAGGTCGGGTGGTGGAACCAGATCCGCACCGTGACCCTGCCCGTCGCGATCGGTCAGTGCATCGTCACCGGGCTCCCCGGCTACCTGCTGCGCCAGGCGACCGCCGTGGCGGCTGATCGGGGCGACCTCACGCCCGTGCAGGCACAGGATCTGACCGCCCGACTGGCGGCCCGTGATGTCTGAGTCGGACCCGTTGGTGCGGCTGGCCGGGCTGCCCGAGCGCGGTAAGGAGCCCGCGTCGGCGAGCATCCTGGACAAGTGGGTCAACGCCGCCCAAGGGGGGCGTCGGTAGCGGACGACCCCGGCCGCGGTCGAGCGCTCAAGGATGCAGAGGCGAGTGCAGGGTGAGCTCTCGGCGGGTGGATGCCCTCTCCGAGTTGTCGATGAAAAGCGCCCGGTCACCAGGAGTCAGCGACGGTGCCCCGCATCGCGCTGACCCGGAGTCGGTCGGACAGGGCAATGACCTCGTCGCGCAGGGCGTCCGGGGTGATCACCTCGAAGTCCCAGCCGAGCCCGGCCAGCATGCGGGCCATACCGTCGAGGTGCTCGGCGCGCGTCTCGAGGAGCACGCCGTCGACGTGCGCGCTCAGCCGTCCTGAGCTCCGAGGCAGTCGCTCGCCCGCATCCGCGAGGGTGGTCCGCAGCACGACGGAGACCTCGTGCGACCAGCTGACCGCCGCGATGCCCGAGACGACCTGCGTCGTGGCGTCGAAGTCAGCGGGCACGACGTAGGTGCCGTCGCCCTGCTCGACCGAGGCGACGCGGTCCAGGCGGAAGGTCCGCACGTCATCGCGACCGTGGTCGTGTCCGGTGACGTACCAGCGGCCGGAGTGGAAGACCAGTCCGTAGACATCGAGCTCACGCCGCGACTCCCGCCCGTCCCAGGCGGTGTAGGCGATCGCGACGGTGCGACCCGCTCGCGCAGCCGAGGCGAGATCGAGCAGCGTCTGCGCGCCGGCGGGAGCGCCCGCGCGCACCGGTGCTGTGAACTGCGCGCTCGACAGGAGACTGTCGAGCCGCTCGGCCAGCGCTTTCGGCAGGACGCGCGACACCTTGGCCAGCGCGCTCGCCGTCGCCGCGCTCTCGGTGGTGGCGAGCCCCGCGCGTTCGGCGGCCCGCAGGCCGAGGACGACGGCGACGGCCTCGTCGTCGGTGAGCATCAGTGGTGGCAGCTTGTAGCCCGGCAGGAGCCGGTAGCCGCCGTACCTGCCCCGCTGCGCCTGGACGGGGATGCCGAGGTCGGCGAGGTGCTCGGCATAGCGTCGGACCGTGCGCTCGTCGACCCCGAGCCGAGCCGCGAGATCGCCGACGGTGCGCTGCCCGCCGGTCTGGAGCAGCTCCAGCATGGCGAGCACACGTGCGGTCGGGCGGGTCACAACCCTCCTCGGCGCCGCCGGGAAGGAACCGTGCTGCGGGCGCGGAATACCGGGCGGTTTCTGTCCACAATCCACCCTAACGTCGTCCACATGAACCCCACCACCTACGTCCTCGTCCCCGGCTTCTGGCTCGGCGCCTCGGTCTGGCGCTCCGTCGCCGACTCGCTGCGTGAGCGCGGCCACGTCGTGCACGCGGTCGACCTCACAGGGATGGGTGAGCGCGCCCACCTCGCCTCACCTGAGACCGACCTGACGACCCACATCGGCGACGTCGTGCACCTGCTCGAGCAGCAGGACCTGCACGACGTGGTGCTCG
>JAHIJU010000232.1 GCA_018898235.1 Actinomycetota bacterium
CCAGTACCTCGGTGACAGCACGCACAACGCCTCCACCTCGGCGGCCGGCAGCATCGTCGTCACCGCCGTCGCGGCCCGCTCCACGACGACCACCCTGGCCGTCGACGTCGTCACCGGCGCCCCGTACCAGGCCGTCACCCTGTCGGCGACCGTCGCCGCCTCGGCCGGCTCCGCAACCGGTTCGGTCGAGTTCTTCGACGGCGCCACCTCGCTCGGTTCGGTCCCGGTGACCAACGGTGCGGCCACCATCACCAAGAACACGTTCGGTGCGGGAGCCCACGCCTTCTCGGCCAAGTTCACGGGCAACGCGCCGTACACCAACTCGGCCTCGGCCGACGTCGCGGGGACCTACGTCGCCGTCGGCGCCTCCGACGAGCAGACCGTGACCGTCACCATCCCGGCGGGCACGATCACCATCACCACCCCCTACACCCCGACCGCGCCGCTGGAGCTGGGCACTGCGGTGCTCGACTCGGCCGACTCGACGTACTCCGCCTCGGCGAAGTTCGGTGACGCGACCGACCCGGCCAAGGCCATCAAGATCACCGACACCCGCGCCGGCAACCTCGGCTTCACCGCCAAGGTCCAGTCGGGCTCCTTCTCCAACGGCACCTCGACGTTCGGTGGCAACTACGCCGGTCTGACCGACGTGCGCGCGGTCCAGCTCGCGGGCAACGCGCTGCTGGCCACGGATGTCACCCCGACCAACCACATCGCCTACACCGACGGCCTCGACACCGCGAAGACCTTCGCGGTGCACGCAGCCGGCACCTCGATCGGTACCGCCCTGCTGGACGGCACCTTCTCCATCGACCAGGTCCCCTCCTCGGTCACGCCCGGCACGTACACCGCCACCGTGGTGTTCACCGCCAACTGATGCGGCGAGCGCTCCTGCCCGGTTGACCCGGGCCTGAACGCGAGGGAGAGGCGGGGTGCTCCGGCACCCCGCCTCTTCTGCGTCTGCGGGAGCGGTCCGCGTCCGGGGCGAGCGCCCCGGACGGATGCATCGGTCCATGTCCGGGTCGTCCTCCGGTCGTGTGGCGGTCGACTGTCGTTCAGTGGGCTGCGTCATCCTCGCATCGACCAGATCGCCCGATTCCGGACGGAGCCTGACCCCATGAGCTCGGCCATCCGACGCTTCTCCGCGGTCCTCGCGGCGGCGATCCTCGTGACCCTCGGCATGTCCGCGCCTGCGATGGCCAGCATGCCCGCGCGTGCCCCGCAGCCGGCGTCGGCGTCGGTCCGCGCCGATGACCCCGGCCCCGGGCTCGCGACCTTCGGCATCTCACCGGCCTCGGCGACCGCCCCCGACGGGCGCTCGTACGTGATCATCGGCGCTGCTCCCGGGGCGGTCGTCACGGACAACATCGCGATCGTCAACCAGTCGGACTTCTCCCTGCCGCTCGCGGTCTACCCGTCCGAGGCGACGAACGCTGACGACGGCACGTTGACCCTTGCCAACCGGGGCGATCTCAGCGACGCCGGGACGTGGCTGACGCTGGGCACCGACCGGGTGGACGTCCCGGCGCAGTCGAGCGCCGGGATCGGGTTCGTGGTGGTGCCGATCACGGTGAAGATCCCCTCCGACGCCGAGCCCGGTGACCACGTCGCGGCCGTCATGGCCTCGCTGACGACCACCGGCCAGGGTGGCGCGAACTCACCCAACATCAACCTGGAGCAGCGGGTCGGTGCGCGCGTCTACATCACCGTGGTCGGTGCGGTCGAGCCCGGTCTCGCCGTCACGGGCCTGCTGACCAGCTACGACCCCGGGCCCCTGTGGGGGCTGCTCGGCCAGGGGAAGATGACCGTCGTCTACACCCTGAAGAACACCGGCAACGTCCGCGTCGCCGTGAAGGCGCGAGCAGCGACAGCCGGGCCGTTCGGTCTGCTCTCCCGGTCGGCCGACGGCACGCAGGTGGACGAGCTGCTGCCGCGCGCCTCGGTGAGCCAGACGGTGGTGCTCGACCACGTCTGGCCCCTGATGCGTACCGAGGCCTCGGTACTCGCGGCCGTCGGGGTGGCCGCCGGTGCCGTGGACACGAAGCTGGCGCCCTCGTCCGCGGCCGAGTCCGTGTGGACGGTGCCGTGGTTGTGGCTGGCGGTCCTGCTGCTGGTGGTTCTCGTCCTCGTGCGCAAGCCGCTGCTGCGGCTCTGGCGGCGGCTTCCGCAGCGCCCCCGTCGCCCCCGCGGAAGCCACGCTGCCCATGATGCTGGTCGTGGCGGCGAGCAGGGCGCTGCGCAACCCTCAGCGCCCACCGACGGCGAGACCGAGTCGGCCCAGGAAGTCGTGGCGCGGACGCCGGTGTAGGGCGGCGGTCGTCCCGCGCTCACCCGGGCGGGGTCAACCGTTCACCCGAACCGGACACCCTTGAACCAATCAGACCTCGAGTGTCTTCGCCGGAAGTGGAGAGAACCATGCGTGCAACCACGTCGGTCGCCAGACTGACGATCGCGACGATGCTGCTGGCCGGGATCGGGGTGGCGTCCGCCTCGTCCGCCTCCGCCGTCGATCAAGGACCGCTGCTGCCCGGCAACGTCTTTCTTCTGGCGAACAACAAGGACCTTGCGACGGCGACCGCCGCCGACCAGGTGACCGGCGCCACGAGCTACGCGGGCTACCCGTTCACCACTGTTGCTGTGGATGCTGCCTGCCCGGCCAACACGGCCCAGGCGAACGTCTACGTCCGGTTGAAGAACGCTGCGGCCGAGGTCAACTGGGATGAGGTGCCGCTGGGCGGAGGTGTCGACGGCCCACCGGTCGACGCAAAGGGTCGCGTCTACGTGAACCAGCGCATGGGCAACTTCAACCTCGGGCAGATTCAGAACTTCCTGGCCGGGTCGACCAAGGTCCTGCCCCTGGCGGTCGTCTGCATGGACATCGACGCCAACCCTCTCGGCTACTTCTCCACCGACATCAGCATCGCCCCGACGGCGACGCCCTCCTGGTCGCAGGTCACGGTCCCGACCTTGCCGGATGGCGGCGGTGCCGCCGCCACCGCGACCACCACCACCGTGGCGGCCACCGCGCAGGGTGCGAACCTCCTCCTCACGGCCACGGTCGACCCGGCACCGACCGATGGTGCGGGCACCGTGACGTTCGCCGAGGGTTCGACGACCATCGACAGCGCAACGATCGCCGCAGGCAAAGCCAGTGCAACGGTCACGGCACCGACCGCCGGGGACCACACCTACACGGCGACCTTCACCCCGTCCGACACCACGAAGTACCTCGGGTCGAGCGGGAGCACGGCGGTCACGATCACCAAGGCGGGCGACGGCTCGATCACCGTGACCCTCACCACACCGCCCACGGGCGAGGTGGGCTCGGTCACGCTCTCGGTCCCTGCCAACGCCGCAGTCGCGCTGGCCGGTCAACGGGATGCCGCCAACACGAGGCTCACCGCAGCTGCGGCGCTCCCGGCGATCACCGTCACCGACACCCACCGGTCCGATCGGCTCACCGCCTGGCAGGTCAACGTCCAGGCGAGCGACTTCACGAGCGGCTCGACGACGATCGGTGCGAAGTACCTCGGCCTCACCCCGTCGACCCCGTCGACGGTCGCCCTGTCAGGTTCCGCCACGATCGTCCAGGCAGGGGCCGCCGTCGCCTCGTACATGGACAGCGCCACCAGCAAGGGTCTGTCAGAGGCGCAGTCTCTCGGCGTCGTGGCCACCAAGGGCCAGGGCACCACGACCCTCGGCGGACAGCTCAACTTCGCGGTGCCCGGCCCGTCGGTGGCCCAGGGCACCTACACCTCGGTGATCACCGTCACACTCATCGGCGGCTGACCGGCGAGCCCGAACTGACCCGTATCCGCAGCACCAAGACCGTCCCCGGAGCACCAGCCATGACCTTCCACCCTCGCACTGCGACCACGCCGCTGGCGGCGGTGGTCCTGGCGATCCTGGTCGCGCTGGCTCCGGGGACGGCCGCCTCGGCGGATGACGGGAGCGTCGCCTGGTCGGTCACGCCTGCCGGCGCTGACGGCGCAGCCGACGCACGATCTCGACTGGAGTTCCAGCTCGACCCGGGGGGCACGGCCACCGATCACGTCCTCATCGACAACGCGTCGACCACGGACGAGACGTTCCGCGTCTACGGTGCGGACGCCATCAACACCTCGAGCGGTGGCTACGACCTGCTGACCGCGGACAAGACCTCGACCGATGCAGGGTCGTGGGTCAGCATCGACCAGCCTCAGGTCACCGTCCCAGCGCTGAAGTCCGCGGTCGTCGCGGTCACCGTCGCGGTTCCGACCGGGGCGACGCCCGGCGACCACTCGGCGGGGGTTGTCGTGTCGCGTGTGGTCCCGCAGACAACCTCCGACGGAGTCGTCATGGACACGCGCGTCGCTGTCCGGCTGTCCGTCCGTGTGGCTGGCGA
Organism: Actinomycetota bacterium; assembly: GCA_018898235.1. GTDB lineage: Bacteria > Actinomycetota > Actinomycetes > Actinomycetales > Cellulomonadaceae > Cellulomonas. The sequence goes on from JAHIJU010000232.1 coordinate 4,385, forward strand.
GCTTGCGCCCGCGCTCGCCGTCAGCGGCCTGAAGGTCGACTACACGCCGTCCCTGGTCCCGTTCGGCCCCTCGGAGGCCGACGTCAGCTACACGGTGCGGAACACCGGCAATGTGACGGTGCTCGGCGAGCCCCGGCTTCGGGTGACCGGACCTCTGGGGATCACGTTGGCGTCCGCGGCGTCCGGCACCACTCAGGAAGTGCTGCCCGGGCAGTCGTTCACCGTGAGCAGCACCCTCGCTGGAGTCGACGCCGCGCTGGTGGACACGGCGGTGGTCGACGTGACGATGGTCGCAGCCCCGGGCCCGGACACGCAGATCCCCCTGGTCTCGACGACCTCCCGAGCGACGTTCGCGGCCGTCCCGTGGACCGGGATCCTGGCCATCGTCGTGCTGGGCCTCGGAGTCTGGTGGTTCCTGAGGCAGCGGCGACTGCGCCGCGTCGAGGGTGAGTCGATGTGGGCCGAGCTGGTCGAGCACGCCAAGGGCGGGGACGTGCTGGTGACGCGCCCGGGCGCCTCCGATCGCTCGGAGGGCAGCGCCAGCGCGCTGCTGCTGGTGGCCTGCCTTCTGGTCGGTGGAGCCGTCGGTGGTGCGGTCGCAACCTCGGGCTCGATGACCGCGCAGGCGTCGGGCGCCCTACCGGGGGGTGTCGCGACCGCTCGCCTGTCGGTGCCGGCCGCCCCGACGGCCACCTCGTCCGCCAGCCAGGCGGCGACGGCGTCGGCCACACCGACCGCTGCCACGACGACGACGACCACGACGAGCAACGGCACGACCACGACCACGACCATGGCCGGCACCGTGCGGCGCCCCGCGTCGGGCAACGCGTCGACGCCCGGGCCCGGTGCCGGATCGTCGCAGGTCCTCAGCGAGTCGGGTTCGTCGAGCACGCCGACCCCCACCCCGTCTGCTGCGGTTCTCCCGGCGGACGCGATCTGGCGGAGCCCGTCGGGCTTCACCCCGGCGCAGTGGGGTCTGGTCTCGGTCTCGGGTCTGGTGCTGCTCGGCGCCGCAGGCCTTGCGGTACGGGCGTTCCTGACTGCCAGGGCGGCGCAGGTTGCCGGGTGACCTTCTGCTCGACGTTGCGGATGCCTGCCGCAGGCCAGACTCCGCTCCCGTTTGCGCCGGTCGTTCCGGCGTCCACTAGGAGGACTCCATGACCGAAGAGGCCGGCATCGACCCAACCCGCACACAGGTGCTGGCGCCGATCACCACAGTCGAGCCGCGGCGTGGCCGACGGGCAGCCGTCGACGGCAGCGATCCCGCGGCCGGGACGGATGCCGCGATCGACCTGCTGTCCGGCCCGCTCGTTGATACGACGCCGGTGTCCTACTCTCCGCGCAACCTCGCGGAGCTGCGCGCCGACGCCATCTCGGCCTGGTTCGGGACCCACCACGTCCTGGACCGGGTGTCCCTGGTGATGCCGGCCGGCCAGGTGACGGCGCTCATCGGCCCGTCGGGGTGCGGCAAGTCGACCTTCCTGAGGATCCTGAACCGGATGCACGAGCTGGTCCCGTCGGCGTCGTTGGCCGGTCGGGTCCTGCTCGACGGAGACGACATCTACGACCCCGGTCGGCGGCTGACCGACGCCCGGCGTGCGATCGGGATGGTGTTCCAGAAGCCCAACCCCTTTCCTGCGATGAGCATCCGCGAGAACGTCCTCTCGGGACTGAAGCTGACGGGGACCAAGGCCACGAAGTCCGAGAAGGACGACCTCGTCGAGGAGTCGCTCACTCGCGGAGGTCTGTGGTGGGAGGTCAAGGATCGCCTGAACGCCCCGGGCGGCGGTCTGTCGGGTGGCCAGCAGCAGCGCTTGTGCATCGCGCGCGCGCTCGCCGTGCGGCCTCGCGTTCTCCTGATGGACGAGCCCTGCTCGGCCCTCGACCCGACGAGCACCCGGGTCATCGAGGACACGATGACCGCGCTCAAGCATGAGGTGACGATCGTCATCGTCACGCACAACATGCAGCAGGCCGCACGGGTCTCCCAGGACTGTGCCTTCTTCCTCGCTGAGCAGGGCACGCCCGGCGTCATCGTCGAGCACGGCGACACGTCGGCGATGTTCACGAACCCGCAGGACGAGCGCACGGAGGCCTACGTCGAGGGCCGCTTCGGCTGAGGTCGCGCCCTCGGCGGCAGGGTCGCTGGTCGGTCGCGCGCACCCCCGTAGGGCCGTCCGGGTGAGGTGATCCGGGCGGCGACGGATCGGGGTTCAGGCCCCCGGGTGGGCGGTCGATCAGGTCGGTGACAGCCCCGACCTGAGGCGGACCCATGCTCGGACGCAGCTTTCTGACAGCCCTCGTCACCTGCACCGCCCTGGTGGTGACCGCACCGCTCGCCGCGACGGCCGCCGATCCGGCGCAGGGTGCGGCGCGCGGTGCGCCGACCGCGCACATCGACGCCGCACCCGGTCCGGGGTGGTGGTCGGCCAGTGCCTGGCTCGTCGCGTGGCACCACCACCGGGGCACGACCACTCCGGCGCCGGTTCCCCCTCCGGTCCCGACACCCGACCCGACGACCGCTCCGGCCGGGGCCGCGGGCATCACGGTCGCCGTGACCATCCCCGAGGCGTTCACGATCACGGTGCTCCACCAGGAGCGGACCGCCGGCCGTTGCGAGGTTCTGGTTGCGGTGACGGACACCCGGCTCTCCCATCCCGGATTCGTCGTGAACGTGGACGGCGGGGGTCGCGGCACGCTGGTCGCCGAGCAGGTGCCTGGCAACGGGATGCCCGCCGCCGAGATGCGGGTCGGCCGGACCTGGGCGGCCTACCCGGCGGGACGCAGCGGTGGTTCGGTGCGTCTGCGCGGCACCTTCGCCACCTGCCCGAGCTGGTTGCTCCTGTAGCCGCTCGGCCCGGCGCCGACGCGGCGAGCGGATGCCGTCAGGGCGGGTCCCTGGTGGGCGGACGGCATCACCTGACCAGGGTGGACGGCGATCCTGCAGGTGGGCGACGCGAGCGCTGAGCGGGCGCTCAGCACACCGAGGTCACCGGGCGGCGGGGTCGTCGACCTGGACGAGCGTGCGCCGCACCCGGTCCCGGGTCACGAGCACCGCGACCACGCCGACGACCCAGAGCGCCACCACGAGCCAGAGCGCGGCCCGGTAGTCGGCGAGTCCGGCGGCCGCCCCGCCCGAGCGGTGGTCGAGCACGACGCCGACGGCCAGCATCACGACGACGGCGCCGATGAACCCGCCCGCATTGGCGACCCCCGTCGCCGAGCCCATCCGCTCAGCGGGTGCGAAGGAGGCGGCGATGTCCAGCCCGACCAGGGACGTCGGCCCGCCGAGCGAGATGAGCAGCACGAACACGACGAGCTGCCACAGCGGCCGCGGGGTGGTCGGGATCAGCACGATGAGCCAGCCGGCGAGGATGGCGACGGCCACCGCGAGCACCATGAGCGAGCGCCGCGCGGGGTACCGGCCGGTCAGCTCACCGATGAACGGCCCGCTGACGATAGCGACCGCCACCGAGAGCGTGAACAGCCCGCCGGCCTGGGCTGAGGACAACCCTTCACCCTGCACCAGGAACGGGTAGCCCCACATGAGCAGGAACACGTGCAGGCTGAAGGCGCTCACGAGGTGGCTCCAGAAGCCCAGCCAGGTGGCGGGCGACCGCAACGTCGGGCCCAGCCCCGCCATCAGGGGCGGCGGGGTCCACACCATGAGCGGCCCGCCCGCGGGCCGGTCGCGCACGAGCGTCACGGCGCCGACCGCGGCGAGCGCGCCGAGCGCCGCGAGGCCGGCGAAGGCGGGCGTCCAGCCGAGCGCGTGCAGCGCGAGCACGAACGGCACGGCGGACACCACCTGCCCGAGCTGGCCGACGATGCCGGTGACCTGGGTGAGCAGTGGCACCCGTCGGGGCGGGAACCAGGCCGGGACCAGCCGGATCGCGGAGACGAACGTCATGGCGTCGCCGGCCCCGATGAGCACGCGGGCGACCAGGGCCAGCGGGACGGTGTCGACCAGGCCCATCGTGAGCTGCCCGACGGCCATCGTGGCGGCACCGACGGTGAGCATGGCCCGCGAGCCCACCCGGTCGAGCGCGACCCCGACGGGCAGCTGCAGCAGCGCGTAGACGACGACCTGCACGACGGCGAACAGCGACAGCACGGTCGCCGCCACCGTGAACCGCTGGGCGGCCTCCAGCCCTGCGACGCCGAACGAGGTGCGCTGGGCGACCGCGGCGGCGTACACGAGAAGGGCCGCGCCCCACACCACCCAGGCGCGTGAGCGCGGGGCCGTGGGACCGGCACCGTTCGCCGCTTCCGGCTCGACCACGCTGCGTCCTCCTGGCGGCCATCGTAGGTGCGCGCCCGAGGCCCAGGACGGACGGTCCGCGCCTCGGGCGGGGAGGCCCGCCGCCACGGCCCAGAGCGCGATCCCCGAGGCGCTCCTCCCGCCGGTTCGGCCAACCCGCGCCGATTCGGCTTGGATCTCGGCCGAATCGGCGGAGGTTGGCCGAGCCGACCGGCGGCGGGCGCGGAGGGGGCGGAGGGGCGGGCTTGGTGGTCGGCGCGTCGGGCTGTGTCGCGGCAAGGTTGGGGGCTGTCGCGTCGTGTTCACCGGCGCGAGGTCGACGACCGGCAGCTACGGCACGAACCGGTACCCGAGCCCCGGTTCGGTGACCAGGTGCCGCGGCCGGGCGGGTTCGACCTCGAGCTTGCGGCGCAGCTGGGCCATGTAGACCCGCAGGTAGTTGGTCTGCTCCTGGTAGCCGGGGCCCCACACCTCGGTGAGCAGCTGCGCACCGGGGACCAGCCGGTCGGGGTTGCGCACCAGCAGCTCGAGCAGGTGCCACTCGGTGGGGGTGAGCCGCACGGGCGCACCGTCGCGGGTCACGGTGTGCGCCACCAGGTCGATGGTCACCGGCCCGGCCTGGACGACGGGGGCGGCGGGCTCGGGCACGGAACGGCGCAGCGCCGCCCGGACCCTGGCCAGCAGCTCGTCCATCCCGAAGGGTTTGGTGAGGTAGTCGTCGGCCCCGGCGTCCAGGGCGTCGACCTTGGCGGACTGCGAGTCGCGGGCCGAGAGCACGATGATCGGCACGCTCGACCAGCCGCGCAGACCCCGCACCACCTCGACCCCGTCCATATCGGGCAGGCCCAGGTCGAGGATCACCAGGTCGGGGGCGTGCTGGGCGGCGCTCAGGGCGGCGCGGCCGGTGCCGACGGTCTGCGGGTCGTAGTGCCGGGCGCGCAGGTTGATCGCCAGTGCCCGGGCCAGTGCGGCATCGTCGTCGACGACGAGCACCCGGGTCATGCGCCCGCTCGTGCAGGTTCCGCGCGCCGCAGCTCGACGCTCATCGTGAGCCCGCCGCCGGGGGTGGTCGACGGTGTGAGGGTGGCGCCCATCGCCTCGGCGAACCCGGCGGCGATGGCCAGGCCCAGGCCCAGACCGGTGGTCGTGGACCGGTCGTCGAGCCGCTGGAACGGGACGAACATGCGGGGCCACTGGTCGGGCGGCACCCCGGGCCCGTGGTCGACCACCGCGAGGCGCACCACGTCGGGCCCGGCCGTGGCGGCGACCTGCACCTGATCGGCCGAGGCGTACCGCCGGGCGTTGTCGACGAGGTTGGCCACGACCCGTTCGAGCAGCCCCGGGTCGGCGAGCACGAGCGGCAGGTCGTCCCGCAGC
>JAHIJU010000233.1 GCA_018898235.1 Actinomycetota bacterium
GATGGTCGTCGGGATGAGGCAGACCAGGAGAGCGACGAGCACGGTGATCGACTGCGCCTGCCCGGAGTAGACGGCGAACGGCTGCAACGTGACGACGGCCAGCAGGAAGATCAGCGTGAGCGAGGACAGCAGCAGGGTGAGCGCGATCTCGTTCGGCGTCTTGGCCCGTGCCGAGCCCTCGACCAGGGCGATCATCCGGTCCAGGAACGTCTCGCCGGGCTTGGCGGTGATCTGCACGACGATCCGGTCGGAGAGCACCCGGGTGCCGCCGGTGACGGCCGACCGGTCACCGCCGGACTCGCGGATCACGGGCGCGGACTCCCCGGTGACGGCGGACTCGTCGACCGCGGCGACACCCTCGACCACGTCACCGTCGCCCGGGATCACCTCACCGGCCTCGACGAGCACCCGGTCGCCGACCAGCAGTGCGGTCCCGGGGACCTCCTGCGTGCTGCCGTCGGGGTCCAGCCGCCGGGCCGTCGTCGTCGTGCGGGTGCGGCGCAGCGAGGCGGCCTGGGCGCGGCCGCGGCCCTCGGCGACGGCTTCGGCCAGGTTGGCGAACACGACGGTGGCCCACAGCCAGGCGGCGATGGCCCAGGCGAACGCGCTGGGGTGCACCGCGGCGAGCACGGTGGTGAGCGCGGCGCCGACCCAGACGACGAACATGACGGGCGTGCGCACCTGGTGGCGCGGGTCGAGCTTGCGCAGCGCCTGGGGGAGCGAGGCCACGAGCTGACGGGGTTCGAAGGCCCCGGCCGACGGGCGCAGGGTGGGGGTGCTGGTGGTCATGACAGGGCCTCGGCAAGGGGTGCGAGTGCGAGTGCGGGGAAGAACGTGAGCCCGGCGACGATGAGCACGACACCGGCGAGCAGCCCGGCGAACACCGGGGTGTGGGTGGGCAGCGTGCCGGCACCGGCCGGGACCGGCCGTTGGGCGGCGAGCGATCCGGCCAGGGCGAGGGTGAGCACGATCGGCACGAACCGGCCGAACAGCATGCCGAGCCCGAGCGCCGTGTTCTGGTAGGTGGTCGCGGCGCCGAACCCGGCGAACGCCGAGCCGTTGTTGTTCACGGCGGAGGCGTAGGCGTAGAGGATCTCGGACAGCCCGTGCGGCCCGGTGTTGAGCAGCGAGGCGTCCCGCAGGCTCGGCACCCCCGCGGTGATCGCGGCGCCGACCAGCACGAGCGCCGGCATGGTGAGGATCGACAGCGCGACGAGCGTGACCTCGCGCCGACCGATCTTCTTGCCCAGGTACTCCGGGGTTCGACCCACCATGAGCCCGGCCAGGAACACGGCCAGCACGGCGATCACGAGCATCCCGTACAGCCCGGTGCCGACCCCGCCGGGCGACACCTCCCCGAGCACCATGTTGAGCAGCGCGACGCCGCCGCCGAGCGCGGTGAACGAGTCGTGGAACGAGTTGACCGACCCGGTCGAGGTGCTCGTGGTCGAGGCGGCGAACAGCGCCGACGCGGCCGGCCCGAACCGCACCTCCTTGCCCTCCATCGCGGCACCGGCCAGCTGCGGGACGGTGCCGGCGGCGTGCAGCTCGGCCCAGGTCGCCGCGGCGACGGCCGCGGCCCACAGCCCACCCATCACGGAGACGATCGCCACGCCCTGGCGGCGGTCGCGCACCAGCGTGCCGAACGTGCGCGGCAGCGAGAACGGGATGGCCAGCAGCAGGAAGATCTCGAGCAGGTTGGTCCATGCCGTGGGGTTCTCGAACGGGTGGGCGCTGTTGGCGTTGAAGTAGCCGCCGCCGTTGGTGCCCAGGTCCTTGATCGCCTCCTGCGAGGCCAACGGGCCGGTGACCAGGTGCTGCGTGCCGCCCGCCAGGGTGGTGACGTCCTGCACCCCGGTGAAGTTCTGCACGACGCCGCCGATGAGCAGCACGACGGCCGCCAGGAACGCCAGCGGCAGCAGGATGCGCCCGGTGCCGCGCACCAGGTCGACCCAGAAGTTGCCGATGCGGTCGGTGCGGCTGCGGGTGAACCCGCGCACGAGCGCCACCGCGACGGCCAGTCCGACGGCGGCCGAGGTGAAGTTCTGCACCGCGAGCCCGGCCATCTGCACGAGCTGGCCCATGACGGCCTCACCGGAGTACCACTGCCAGTTGGTGTTGGTGACGAACGAGACGGCGGTGTTCCAGGCGCCGGCCGGGTTGACGTCCGCCATCGACAGCGAGAGCGGCAGGTGCGACTGCACGCGCTGGAACAGGTACAACGCCAGGACGCTCACCAGGGAGAACGCGATCAGCGACCGGGCATAGACCCCCCAGCGCTGGTCGGCGTCGGGATCGATGCCGCCCAGCCGGTAGACAGCCCGTTCCGCGCGGCTGTGCGTGCGACCCTCCAGGACGCGGGCCATGTAGTCGCCGAGCGGCACGTGCACGGCCACCAGCAGCGCGACGAGCAACCCGATCTGCAGGACGGCGGCGGCGGTCGCGCCCATCAGAACCGCTCCGGCTTCAGCAGGGCGTACAGCAGGTAGCCGGCCAGGCCGACCGCGATGACCAGCGACACCCAGGACTCGAGGCTCACAGCTTCTCCAGCCCACGTACGAACAGCGCGAGCGCTGCGAAGCAGACGAGGGTCAGTGCCACGAAGGCCAGATCGGCCATCAGTGCTCCCGAGGTGCGCGGCCACGTGGGCCGGGCAGCCACCCTGGCCGCCACGGACCATCCAGCACCCGCCGGACCCCGCCCGGTCCCCATCCAGACGAAACCCAGACCCCCCGCCCGCCCCACCCAGACAACCCCCAGACCCCCGCCTCCCTCCCGCCCCCCGCCTCCCGCAACTGGTCAGTTGGCGGCCTGGGCCCGGCGTGTCGGAGGGCCCAAGTGACCAGTTGCGGGGGGTCCGGGGGCAGGAACACGGGCTGGGGCAGGAAGGCGTGGGAGTGTGGGGGCGTGATCCGACACGACAGGCCGTTCGTGGCCGCCGACCTGGTCTGTGTGCTCGTGTTCGCCGTGATCGGGCGGCTGTCTCATGACGAGGGGCTGAGCGGCCTGCTCGCGACCTTCGCGCCGTTCGCGGGCGGGATGGTCATCGGGCACCTCGTCGCGCGGTGGGCGGACCGGCCGCGCGAGTCCCTGTCCGGCGGTGTGATCGTCGTGGCCTCGACCGTGGCGCTGGGCATGATGCTGCGGGTGATGGGCGGAGCCGGGACCGCGGTGGCGTTCGTGCTGGTCGCGACCGTGGTGCTGGCGGCGTTCATGCTCGGCTGGCGCGCTCTGGCGATCGGGCTGCGCCGTCGCCGGCTGTCGTCCGAGGAGCCGGCCTCCTAGCGCCGACCAGCGACTGCGTGAGTACGCGCCGGCCGCCCGACGGTCAGGCGAACAGCACGCCGGTGAGGGTCTGGTTCATGTGGCCGAGCCAGCTCTCGCCGTAGGTGTGGAACCCGGCGAGCGGCACCCCGGTGAAGGTGTCGACGAAGGCCTGGGTCTGCCCCTTGGCGTCGAGCTCGAGCCGGCGCAGGATGCAGTTGAAGAGCACCCCGGCGTTCACCGTCCCGCCGAGCGTCTCGGTCGCGTCGGCCAGCGCCGCCGCGGTCTCGGAGACGATGTCGCCGGACTGCATGACCTCGACCTCCATGCCGTCGAGGATCTGGCAGTAGAACCGGATCCCGCCGTCGGCGGTGACCGCCTGGGGGCTGCGGATGAACGGGGCGCCGTCGACCATCAGCCCGAGCGGGTGGGCCATGAAGATGCTGCTGTCGAGGTCGCCCGGGCGGGCGCCGACCGCCTCGGCGTAGGCCTCGGGAGCCGGTCGGCCGTCGAACTCGTAGACCGTCCGGGTCGCCAGGTCCGCCCGGGTGACCCGCAGCGTCGTGGCTGTCGAGGCGAAGGTGCAGGTCTTGAGCACCGTGAACGGTCCGGTCGTCTCGCAGACGACGAGGGCTGCCCCGCGGCGGGACACCTGCCCGCCGACGCTCACCCAGGTCTCGGTGAAGGCGAGGTCGTCACCGGCCGACCCACCGACCACGTCGAGCAGGGGGGCGGCGTTGCCCAGGGCCTCGTTCACGGCCTCCTCCGCGCCGTGCACCCCGTCGATGAGCACGAGCCCCAGGTGCCGTGCCGGGTCCAGCTCGCGCAGCGCGACGCCGAGCTGTCCCTCGATCACGCGCACACCGTCGGCCGTCGCAGCGACCGGGTCCGTCGACAGGTCGACCAGTGCGGCGGCGCAGCGCGAGACGATCGACGTCGGCAGCGCGACGGCGCTGACCCCGTCCTTGGCCCACACGCTGTCCGTGAACTCCCCGGCGGTCGAGCAGCCCATGACGACCGCTTCGGGGAAGGCGGATGCGAGCGGTCCGGCGAGGTCGTCCGGGTCGTACGACGACGAGGCGAAGAAGAGCACGACGGCCGCCGGGCCTCCTGCGAGACCGGCGCGCAGCGTCGCTCCGAGGGTGGCCACGACGTCGTTGGCCTGCCCGGACGCCTGGGCGCGGGCGGCCGTCCTGAGCGATCGGGTGGTGGTGGACATCGGTGCTCCCGGTGGAACGAGTCGTCTGGTGGTCTGGCTGGTCATATCCGGTACCCCATGTCGGCAAGGGCGGCGATCACCTTGGCCACGGCGACCGGGTCGGCGACCTGGTCGGGTCGTGGTTTGCGCAGGCTCACACCGGTGCGCAGCAGCACCCGGGAGGCCAGCGGGCCGAAGACTGCCGGGCCGACGGACGTCTGCAGGTTGGTGGCTACCTCGTCGAGGTCCTGGAGCGAGTGCATCGCTTCCTCCGGGATAGACGCCGGCCTGGACGGTGCGGCGAGCTGGCGGGTGTATCGGCAGGTCGTCGCCGGCAGTTGAGGGCCGTCACCCAGCCGACCCCGATTGCGACGAGCCGGTCGCGACCGTGTCCCTTCAGACTGCCGCGCGGGGAACCGATAGATGGACGAGGCTTGGCGGGTGCACGGAGGTGCACGCCGCCGTCCAGCGACGAGGAGCCGATGGTCAACGCGAGCGACTGGACGCGGGTGCGCGCCGCCTCCAGCAAGGAGTTCGCCGCGGCGCGCAGCGAGGTCGACCGCCAGTTCGCCGACCTGCTCGACCGGCGCGAGATCCGGACGCTCTTCGAGCCCCTGGTGGACCTCATGTCGGGTCAGGTCGTCGCCCTGGAGGCCCGGCCGTGCGGACCGGAGCACGGGCCGCTCGCCTCGGCGCGTTCGCTGTTCGCGGCGGCGCGTCGGGCAGGTCGCGTGGCCGAGCTCGACTGGACGTGCCGCGCGGTCGCCTTCGAGACCTTCCTAGAGGCCGGCGTCCCGCCGTCGGTGTCGTTGCTCGTCGACATGACACCCGAGTCCATCGGGCAGGACTGCCCGGCCGATCTGGTGCGCACCATCGCCCGGGCCGAGTCCCGGCTGCGGGTGTTCGTCGAGCTCACCGGCCGCGCGCTGTCCGCCGACCCGGCCGGCGCCCTGGCCGCGGCCGACCAC
>JAHIJU010000234.1 GCA_018898235.1 Actinomycetota bacterium
GGCCACCCCGAGGCACCCGCACTCGCGCAGGTCGGCGACGACCGGAACCCCGTCGATCGGGGCGAGCTCGGCGGCGAGCGCGGTGAGCGCGGACCAGTGCTCGGGCTTGGTCTCGTTCGACTCGGGGAGCCGTACCTGGGTGCGGCTCGGCGCGGTGCCGAGCCCGAGTCGGAGCGTGGCGAACTGCGGATGCTCCGGCCGTCTGGTCCACAGCAGCTCGCCGTGCCGATGGGCGTCCTCGATCGCCTCGGCGGTCGACGGGTGCTCGGCGAGCCGGACCGCGCGCTCACGCTCCTGAAGGGCGAGCAGCTCCGCCCGCAACGCTGCGAGCGCGGCGGCGAAGGCCTTGACCTGACGACGCTGGTCCAGCCGGGCCTCCAGCCAGGTGCCGAGGGCGAAGACCGGGGAGAACGCGACGATGTAGAGACTGCTCACGTTCTTCGTCAGCAGGTACAGACCGACGCCGAGCAGCACGGGTGCGGCAATCATCAGCACCGGGAACCGGGACTGCGGGTTCCGCTTCGGCGGCTCGGGTGCGGGGACCACTCGCGGGGGGAACCGCGGGACAACCCGCGGCGAGCGCAGCACCGGCACGTCCGGGGTGGTCGGCGGGGCACCACCGGCCCGCTGCTGCTGCACCGCGACGAGCTCGGTGTCACCGAGGGTCACCACCTCCCCCGGGCCCACCCCGCGTCGGGTGGCCTGCTGGCCGTCGACCAGCACCCCGTTGGCGGACGCCAGGTCGACGATCTCGACACCGTCGGCCACATTGAGCCGGGCGTGCCGCTTGGACACCAGCGGGTCGGTCAGGCGCACGTCGACATCGCGGTCGCGGCCGATGACGGCCGACCCGAACGGCAGGCCGAACTCCCGGCCTGCATCGGGGCCCGCGAGCACCCTCAGCGTGACGGCGACCGGGCCACGACCGTCATCGGGACCGAACCTGTCGGAGTGCTGGATCACGGTCACCGTCGAGCCCGACCGCAGGCCCGAGTCCAGGACGCCGGTCGACGGCTCGAGCGCGCGGCCACTCATCCCGTCCCACACGTGCAAGGTCACGGGCCCGGGAAGCGGGGCACCGGCATGCTGCGGGTCGGCCAGGAAGAGCGTGGCTGCGAGGTCGCCGACCGTCGCGCTCGCATCCGCCGTGACGTCCAGGTCGGTCGACACATCCCCCTCGCGACGGACGGTGAGCTTGAGCCTCATCGTCCACCTACATCCGACGGCGGGGCGTCGAGCAGCCACAGATCGGCCGAGGTCACCATGCGAGAGGTCACCGCGTACTCCACGAGCCGGGCCCGCCGCTGGGTGGCCAGCCGGCCTGGGCCTCCGCGCAGGCCACGGACGCCCGCCCGATCGAACTTGTCGCAGACGTTGTCCAGCTTGCGGTTGAACCGGGTGAGGGCCCAGCCGAGGCGGGCGGCGGCTGCCGCCGAGGATGGGATCTGGGTCGTCGTCGACCCCGGGTCGCGCAGCAGCGGCTCACTCAGCGCGACGATCAGGGCGCGCTGCGACGGGGTGAGCACCACCTGGCCGATGGTCGTGGTCCCCGCGTCCGACCCCGACGGGATCGAGGTCGACGCGAACGTGGCCTGTGCCGCCTCGAGCTCGATCTGGTAGGTCGTCTGCCCTGCCGTGAACACCACGACGGTGGTCCCGAAGACCAGCGGCAACCGGCCGCCCGGCGTCAGCCACGCCTGCATCCCACCCGACGGCTCGGAGATGGTCGCCGACAGCCGCGACCCCACGTTGCGCAGCCACCACATGCCGTCGACGAGCACGACCTCGAGGAACCGGCGATGCAGGTACGGGTTGTCGTCGAGGCCGAGCGGCCCCTCCCGCCCGACGACGAACGGCTCCGTCGGCGACACGTCGAACCACTCGCCGCAGAACTCCAGCCGGCACGCGCCGGCCGCCCCCCCGAGGTCGCTCACGGCCCGACACATCCCGTCGCGGGCGTCGGTGAGGCGGTGCCGTTGGCCCGGCGCAGCAGCACTTCCAGGCAGGTCTTGCCACCGGTCGCCGCCGGCACGGTCGCGGCGGGCGCCGAGGTCGTGGTGTAGGCGGCCTCCGTGCCCGGGTCAGGAACCCGGTACATGAACGTGTCACCGGCCTGCGGGTCGGGGTTGCCCCAGGTGAACGCCACCTGGGCGCCCAGCACGGTGCCGGTCACGGCGGTCGGTGCCGGGACGGGCGCACCGACGGCGTCGACCGGCACGGGGGCGGACGCGGTGCTGTCTGCGTCACTGGTCCCGACGTCGGACGAGTTCAGCGCCACGTAGGCGCCGACCGCGACCACCACGACCACGGCGGCCGCCACCAGGGCCATCACCGGCGAGCGCCGGGCGGGCGCCTCGTCCTCGGGTACGACGTGGTCGTCGTCGGATCGGTGGATGGTGGTCTCGACCGGCGGGCTGGCGATCCCGGGCCCACGGAAGTCACGGACAACCGGCGTCCGTTGAGGCACCACGGTGTCCGGCGTCACCGGTGCGGACCGCGAGACCGGCCCGGAGGTGGTCCCGGACGCCCGACCGGCGACTCCCCAGGCCGGCTGCCGTCGATCGGGCACCACAGTCGGGTCGACCGTGACCACCGACCTGATGCGGGTGGCCCCGTCGTCCTCGAGCTCGTCGCGGTCGGGCGGGACCGAGTCGTCACGAACCTCGACCTGGGTCACCGGCATCCGCAGCTGCGACTGGACCTGCTGCAGCGCCCGGGCGAACGACAGCGCGGAGGGGTAGCGCGCGGCCGGCGCCTTCGCCATCGCGGTGGCCAGCACCTGCTCGAGCGCCGGCGGGACGTCCGGGCGTCCCGTCGACGGCAGCGGGGTCGACCGGATCCGCTCCGCGAGCGCACGTTTGTCGTTGTCGCCGCCCCGGACCTCGAACGGGCTCCGGCCGGCCAGCAACGAGTACACCGTGGCCGCCAGGGAGTACACGTCGGCGGTCACCCCGGACGCCGACTGACCGCCGACGACCTCCGGCGGGGACCAGGGCACGGACAGCCCCTGGGCCACGTCCGCGTTCGAGGACACCACCGAGATGCCGAAGTCGGTGAGGGCGGGACGGCGGTACTCGGTGAGCAGGATGTTCGCCGGTTTGATGTCCCGGTGCCAGATCCCGGCGCGGTGCATCGTCTCCACCGCCCCGGCGAGCTCGATCCCGGTGCGCAGCGCCTCGTCGACCGCGAGCGGGTCGGACTTGTACCGGTCCCCCAGGCTCGGCGGCGGGCAGTACTCCATCACCAGGAACGGCCGCCCGTCGGCCGCCACATCGGCCTGGTGCACGGTCACGATGCGCGGGTGCGTCGACAGCTGGGCCATGAGGTCGGCC
>JAHIJU010000021.1 GCA_018898235.1 Actinomycetota bacterium
GCGCGGGGTCAGGTACGCATGATCCGGCCGCTGGCGTCAGCGCGTGACGAGCTGCGGCTCCTGCGATGCGGGCGCCGAGTCGCACGAGGCCCCCGACGCGTGGGCGCACCACGCGAGGAGCGCATCGGTGAGGGCCCGCGCGGTCCCCGCGTAGCCGTCCTCGGCCGTGAGCTTCTCGACGGCAGCCGCGCTGCGCCCTGCAGCGACATCGGCGAGCACGCCCCCGGCGTACCGGTGGAAGTCCGTGTGCATCACCGCGGCATCAGCGGCCCGGCGCGGGTCCAGAGCATCACCGCTGCCGTCGCGCAACCACTGACCGAACTCGCACACGTCGTCCCGTCGGACCTGCTCCACCGTCATACCCTCCGGGAGCCGGCCGGTGTCGATCGCGTGCCTCAGACGTCGCTTCCACGCACCGTGGGCCGCCACCGCGGCTCGCAGAGGATGGCGGGGCACACCGGCAGCCAGGACGTCCACATCGGTCTGCTGCGCCTCGAGGGTCCTGGTCACCCGCTCCAGCCACTGCCGCGACCGAGCGACGGCCGCCTGGGCGGCCGTCGCGGCCGAGGCGGTCACCGTCACCGACTCCTGCAACGAACCTGCGGCATCGGCCGACTCCGAGGCCGACCGGTTGAGCTCCCCGATCGCCGCCGTCTGCTGCTCGACGGCCGCCGAGATCGTCTGCTGCAGCTCCTCGACCCTGCCCAGCACCTCGGCGATCGTGGCGACAGCCACCTTGACGGCATCGGTGTCGGTGGCCAACGACGCCAGCCGCGCGGTGATCTGCTCGGTGGCCTCACCGGTCTGGTTGGCAAGGTCCTTCACCTCACTGGCGACCACCGCGAAGCCCCGTCCGGCCTCACCCGCCCGCGCGGCCTCGATGGTCGCGTTGAGAGCCAGCATCCGGGTCTGGCTCGAGATCCTCGACACCGCGCCCACCACCGAGGAGATGTCCTCGACCGAACCGGTGAGATGGTCGACACGCTCATGCACCTCGTTCATCGCGCCTTGTGCGCGCACGGCGACCGACAGCGACGTCGAGGCCGTCGATCCGACCTCCCGCATGCTCGCCTCGAGCTCCTCGGCGGCGGCGCTCACGGCGGCTGAGGCCGCCGCCACGTGATCGGTCGCCGACCGGGCGACCGCGCTCGAGGAGACCGTGTCGTCGGTGGACGCGGCGATCGCGTCGACCGACTCGGACAGGTCCTCCACCCCCAGACCCATCTCGTCGTTGCGACCGCGCAGCGCATCGATGCGGCTGAGGTCCACCTCCGACTGCTCGGGTTCCGACAGGTGGGGACGGTGCAGGACTGACACGAGGACTCCTCGACACGGCGACTCTGCTGGCCCGTGACCTGTGACCGCTGAGCTGTGACCGCGACGGTGCAGACCACGTGATCGGAGGGAGCCGACCACCCAGGATGATCGTCCGACCCCGGGCCGTGATGACCCGTGCCCCGGACCCGTTCCGGGTCGACCGGGCGGATCCGGTCCGAGCGTCCCGCCGCGCCAGGCCCAAAGGCCCAGGACGGATCGGCCCACGACCGTGCGCACGGACCCGTGGAACACTCGGATCGTGGACTTCACCTCGGCCTATGCCCACGGCTTCGCCCGGATCGCGGCCTGCACCGTGCCCGTGGCCGTCGCCGACCCCGCGACCAACGCCGCCGCCGTCGTCGCACAGGCGCGCGCCTGCCACGACGAGGGCGTCGCCGTCGCCGTCTTCCCCGAGCTGTGCCTGTCGGGCTACGCGCTCGACGACCTGTTCCTGGCCGACCCGCTGCTGGCGGCCGTCGAACGAGCCATCCAGACGGTGCTCGAAGCGTCGGTCGACCTGCGGCCGGTGCTCGTCGTCGGTGCCCCGCTGCAGCACGGCACCCGGCTGCTCAACACGGCCGTCGTGGTGCACCGCGGTCGGGTGCTCGGCGTGGTGCCCAAATCGGCGCTGCCGACCTACCGGGAGTTCTACGAGCGGCGTTGGTTCGCGCCCGGTGACGACGTGCGCGGCACCACCGTGGTGGCCGGCCACGAGGCGCCGATCGGCCCTGACCTGCTGTTCGACGCGGTCGACGTGCGGGGGCTGAGCGTGCACGTCGAGATCTGCGAGGACATGTGGGTCCCGGTCCCACCGTCGGCCACCGCGGCGCTCGGCGGCGCCACCGTGCTTGCGAACCTGTCGGGCAGCCCCATCACGGTGGGACGGGCCGAGGACCGCCGGCTGCTCGTGCGGTCGGCGTCGGCACGGTGCCTGGCGGCCTACGTCTACGCGGCCGCGGGTCAGGGCGAGTCGAGCACCGACCTGGCCTGGGACGGCCAGACGATGGTCTACGAGGTCGGCGACCTGCTCGCCGAGGGACCGCGGTTCTCCCCCGACCCGGTGCGCACGCTTGCCGACGTCGACCTGGACCGGGTCCGGCAGGACCGCCTGCGCGCCGGCACCTTCGACGACAACCGACGCACCGTCGGCGGCGATCCGCTGCGTCGGGTGACGTTCCGGCTCGACCCGCCGACCGGCGACATCGGGCTGCGCCGCGCCGTGCACCGGTTCCCCTTCGTCCCCGACGACCCGGCACGGCTCGCGCAGGACTGCTACGAGGCCTACA
>JAHIJU010000235.1 GCA_018898235.1 Actinomycetota bacterium
CATGACGACGGTGGACTCCTCAGCGCTCCTGGTCGACGGACCGTGGCAGCACCGCTTCGTCACCGCCAACGGCGCCCGCTTCCACGTGGCCGTCGCCGGGCCGGACGAACGCGAGGCGCCGCTCGTCGTGCTGCTGCACGGCCTGCTGGGCTTCTGGTGGTCGTGGCGTCACCAGCTGCCCGTGCTCGCCGCCGCCGGCTACCGGGTGGCCGCGATGGACCTGCGCGGCACCGGCGGCTCCGACAAGCCCCCGCGTGGCTACGACGTCGCGACGCTGGTCGCCGACGTGTCGGGGGTCGTGCGCTCGCTGGGTGCCGACCGGGCCGTGGTGATCGGCAGCGGTACGGGTGGCGACGTGGCCTGGGCGATGCCGGCCCTCGTGCCCGGCGTGGTCGACGGTGTCGCCGCCCTGGCAGCGCCGCGACCGGCCCGGCCGCACGGCGAGGTTCGCCCGGCCTACCGGCCGCGGGCCATGCGGCACCTGGCGTACGCCCAGCTGCCCGGGCTCCCCGAGCGCTCCCTGACCCACGGTGATCTCACCGGTCGTCTGCTCGCCGAGTGGGGCGGGGTGCCGGGCTGGCCGGACGCCGAGACGGCCGCCACCTACCGCCGCGCCCTCCAGGTCCCGTTCGCCGCACACAGCCAGCTCGAACAGCTGCGGTGGCTCGTCCGGTCGGTGCCCCGGGCCGACGGGGCGCGGCTGCGCGCCCGGCTCGACCGCGCGCCACAGGTCCCCGTGCTCCAGGTGCACGGTGCACGCGACGGCCTGCGACCGGCGGCCACCGCCTCGCTCGCACCGGCCGAGGCTGCCCGGTTCACGCGCGGCTACCGGTTCGAGCTCATCACGGGCGCAGGGCACTACCCCGCCGAGCAGTCGCCGGCCGCGGTGAACGCCCTGATCCTGGACTGGCTCGCCGAGCTGTAGCGGGCGCTCAGCCCTTGAGCAGGGCGGCCGCCTTCACCGGATCGGTCTCGCCGGCGCCGTAGGACGGGCACATCGCCGAGATCGGGCAGGCACCGCAGGCCGGTCGGCGGGCGAAGCAGGTGCGACGCCCGTGGAAGATCACGCGGTGGCTGAACATCGTCCACTCGGAGCGCTCGATGAGCGCGCCGAGGTCACGCTCGATCGCCACCGGCTCGTCGCCGGCCGTCAGGGCGAGTCGGTGCGACAGCCGCTGGACGTGCGTGTCGACCGTGATCCCCGGCACCCCGAAGGCGTTGCCGAGCACGACGTTCGCCGTCTTGCGCCCCACCCCGGGCAGGGTCACCAGATCGACGAGGCGCCCCGGCACCTGGCCGTCGAACCGTTCGACGAGTGCTGCGGACAGCCCCTGGACGGACCGGGTCTTGGCCCGGAAGAAGCCGAGCGGGCGCAGGATCTGCTCGACCTGCTCCGGATCGGCGGCGGCGAGGCCCGCCGGGTCGTCGAACCGCGCGAACAGCTCGGGGGTGGTCTGGTTCACCCGGACGTCCGTGGTCTGCGCGGACAGCACGGTCGCGACGAGCAGCTCGAAGGGTGAGGCGAAGTCGAGCTCGCAGTGCGCGTCCGGGTAGCGGCTCGCCAACGCCCGGTTGATCCGGCGTGCCCGGCGGGTGCGGGCCAGCGCCGTCTCCTGGTCCAGGGCGGCGCCCGCCCGGTCCGTGCTGCTGTCCCGGGCTCCCGCGCCCTCCACTCGCGTCACGCGGGCAGCCTACGGGTGAGAGCCCACGCCTTCGCCCGCACCGAGCCTCAAGGTCCCAGGTCCGGGCGCCGAAGTCCCACGCGGTGCAGCACGACGACTGGAGACCACGATGATCGGCAGGCGGGCCGCCGGCGACCCGGAGCAGTTGCGCGAGCAGCTGCGCGAGCTGCGGCTGGAACGCACCCGCATCACCTGGTGGCGTCGTCTCGTGCGTGCCCGGCTGGATCTCGCCGTCGCGCGTACGGCAGGTCCGCAGCCCCTCGGGGGTGCGGTCGCGGCGCGCATGCGGGGGCAGGGCGCCGAGGTGCCCGAGGCCACCGAGCTGCTGGAGCTGTTGCACGGCGCCGACCCGATGGGCGAGGTCGGTCGCCTGGTCGAGCTCCGCGACCTCGACGGACGTCTGGGCGCCTACGAGCGCAGCGTCGACGAGTCGCTGCGACAGGTCGGCGATGACCTCGTCGACCGGATGGCGGCCGAGCCCGAACGGATCCTGGGGCGGCCACCCGGACGGGTGCGGCCCACGGCGACGCACGGCCGCGGACCTGGTTCGACGCCGTGACCTGCGCCACTTTGCGGGGCGCCACGCCGTAGAGTGTGTGGCACCCCCCTACGGCCCGCGTGGCCGGACGACGACGACGAACAGGCGGTGAGGAACGTGCCGGACGACGACGTGGTGCTCC
>JAHIJU010000022.1 GCA_018898235.1 Actinomycetota bacterium
GGCGAGTCGTGCCCCCAGGCGACCAGTTGGCGGGCCTATCGACAGCGAGCTGGGGCGGGGGCCGGGGCCGGAGCTGTGGGCACAGCGCCGGGGTGGGGCCGGAAGTGGTCGGTTGGGAGCCCTGGTTCGGCGAGTCGTGCCCCCAGGCGACCAGTTTCCAGGGCTGTCGACAGCGAGCTGGGGCGGGGGCCGGGGCCGGAGCTGTGGGCACAGAGCCGGGGTGGGGCCGGAAGTGGTCAGTTCGGAGCCCTGGTCCGGCGAGTCGTGTCCCCCAAGCGACCAGTTTCCAGGCCCGTCGACAGCGAGCTGGGGCGGGGGCGAGGGCCGGAGCTGTGGGCAGCGAGCCGGGGTGAGGGACTGGGGCGGCGGGTCAGACGGGGGACGTCGTGGGGTGGGGGTCCGGCAGGAGGCCCTGGGTGCGCAGCCATTGCGCGCACAGCCCGCTCCAGCGGCCTACCGAGTGGTCGGCGTCGGCCAGCCCGAGCCCGTGCCGACCGTGCGGGAAGACGTGCAGCTCGTAGGGCACGCCGGCGGCTCCCAACGCCGTCGCGTAGCGCAGCGTGTGGGACACAGGGACCAGCTCGTCGTCCGCGGTCGCCCACAGGAAGGTCGGTGGCGTCCGGGCGTCGACGTGACGGTCCGGGGACGCGGCTGCGAGCTGGGCGTCGGTGGCGTCGGCGCCCAGCGCGGCCAGCACGGACCCGCGATGCGGCCGCTCCTCGAAGCTGGTGACCGGGTAGGCGAGGATCGCGAAGTCCGGGCGCTGGTGGTCGTCGCCCGCGTCCGCGGTCGGTGCGGCGGCCGTCGGCACGTCCGCGGTCGGCGCCGCAGTCGTCGGCACTGCGGTCGTCGGCACCGCGTCGGCGAGGCGGGTTGCTGTGCACAGCGCCGCCGCCAGGTGCCCGCCGGCGGATGAGCCGATCACGCCGACGGGCACCCCGGGCAGCGCGTCGCGCAGGTCGCGCAGCGCCGCGCGGGCCGCGACGACGGCGGCCGGCCAGGCGGGCGGGCCCAACGGGTAGTCCAGGACGACGGCAGCCATCCCCAGCGAGCGCAGCCATTGCGCGTAGCCCTCGCCCTCATGGGCGGCGTGCATCTGGTAGCCCCCACCGGGGAGCACGAGCACGGCGGCCGGGGGCGGGGGGACGGACATCGAGGACTCTCCGAGGCAGCGGATAGGGCGCCTGGCGACGCTACCAGCGGCTGCCGCGACCCGATGTTGGACCGCAGGTCAGCGGGGGATCAGCCCACCGACATCGGCGCCAGTCGCCAGGGCGCCCAACCGGGCTGGGGGAACGCGATGTCGACGTGCGGGAGCCGCACGTGCGGGCGCCGGTCGAGGATCCAGTCCAGCGCCTGCCGGGCGGTCCAGGTCCCCGGGTGCAGGCGCGCGAGCCGCCGGGCGCCGTCCAGATCGGAGCCGAGGGTGATGAGCGGCTCCTCGACGTAACCGTCGGCCCGGGTCTGGCCGAGGCCGACGTTCGTGGTGAGTGAGTTGCACAGGCAGTTGCGCCCGACGGTGTCGGCCTCGTCGCCGTTCTTGCGTACGTAGGTGTGCACCGGTTCGGCCTTGCAGCGGTAACCGATGCCGCCGGACTCCTTGAGGTACGGCGTGCGCAGGTAGCCCAGGTCGCACAGCCGGGGGCGGGCGGCGGCGGCCGGCGCATCGGACAGCGATCCGGGCAGCTGGGCGACCTTGAACGGGAAGCCGGTGGGGGAGGCCAGCGGGTCGGTGCGCACCGCGAGGGTGCCGGCGCGCAGCCGGGCCAGCAGCCGGTCACGCAGCGACGGGGTCAGGCCGGTCTCCTCGCAGAGTGCGAAGACCGTGCCGACCTGCACCCCGGCGGCACCCGCGGCACGTGCCGCGGCCAGCGCCTCGGGGGTGCCCTGGGACCCGGCGAGCCAGAACGGCAGCCCGACGGCGGCGACCTTGGCGACATCGGCCTGGTCGCGGGGGCCGAACACGGGCTGCCCGGTCTCGTCGAGCACCATCTGCCCGCGCGGCGGGGCGTTGTGACCGCCGGCCAGCGGGCCCTCGACGACGAACCCGTCGGGGCGGATCGAGGCGTCCTTGGCCAGGTAGGCCGCCAGGGCGTGCGCGGAGATGATCGCCAGGAACTGCGGCCGGGTCAAGGTCGGCAGGTCCGGGCCGAGCAGTCCGTGCGGGTCGAGGTCGACGGTGTGGCTGCCGGGGGCGGCGCCGGACACCTCGATGGGCAGGTGGACGGTGTGGTGGACGGCGAGCTCGTCGAGCAGGTGCGGGATGTCACGCGGGATGCCGGCGCCCATGAGGACGTAGTCGACGCCGGCGAGCATCGCGCCGTACGCGGCCGTCGGCGTGGCCATCTGGACCTTCTCGAGCAGGTTGATGCCCACCCGTCCGTCGTGGCCCTCCTTGGCGAGCCACACCTCGACGAAGCTGCCGAGGACACCGAGCTCCTGGGGCATCCGGGCCGGTCGGACCGCGGGGCGGGGAACCGGGGAGTAGGGCGTGCCCGGGGCCCGGCCGCCGTCGATGAAGTAGCGGGTGAGGATCCGCTGGGCGATCTCGGGGACCGGGAAGGCCGCGAGCGCCCGACGTGTCGAGCCGTCGGGGTCGCCGTCCTGGAGGCGGCGGGCCAGCACCAGGTCGAGCGCAGTCCCGGAGACGACGCCGAGCTCACCAGCGCGGGCCACGGAGGAGGCGATCTGCCAGGAGGAGACGGCCACACCCATCCCGCCCTGGATCACCTGGGGCAGCGGTCGGTGGTCGGGGCGGCGCAGGGGCAAGACCGTCACGGGGGAGCCTCTCGGTGGCTACGGTGGCGTAAGTTACGTTACCGTAGGTTAGCAGCCGATCGGGCCGCGCGGGACCTTGGTCCCATGCGCATCGTCGCTGCAGGCAGCAGAGCCGAACAGCTCCGCTCAGCCGCCCATCGCGTGCACGCCGCCGTCGACGTGCACGATCTCGCCGGTGGTCTTGGGGAACCAGTCGGACAGCAGCGCGGTCACCGCGCGGGCCGTCGGCACGGCATCGGTCACGTCCCAGCCGAGCGGTGCCCGGTTGTCCCAGCCGCCCTCGATGGTCTCGAACCCGGGGATCGAGGTGGCCGCCGTCGTCTTCACCGGGCCCGCCGAGACCAGGTTGCAGCGGATGCCCTTCGGCCCCAGGTCGCGGGCCAGGTAGCGCGACGTCGACTCGAACGCGGCCTTGGCCACGCCCATCCAGTCGTAGACCGGCCAGGCGAACGACGCGTCGAAGGTCAGCCCGACGATCGAGCCGCCGGGGCTCATGAGCGGCAGGCTCGCCACCGCCAGGGCCTGCAGCGAGTAGGCCGAGACCTGCAGCGCGGTGGCGACGTCGGCCCACTGCGCCGTGAGGAACTTGTCGCCCAGCACGGCCTGCGGGGCGAACCCGATCGAGTGCACCACACCGTCCAGGTGGTCCGCGTGCTCGCCCACCCGCTCGGCCAGCGCTGTCAGGTCGTCGGACGACGTGACGTCGAGCTGCACGATCGGCGGCTCGACGGGCAGCCGCCGGGCGATCACCTCGGTGAGCCGGTACTGGCGTCCGAACGAGGTGAGCACCACCTGGGCGCCCTCCTCCTGGGCCAGACGTGCCACGTGGAACGCGATCGAGCCCTGCGTCAGCACTCCGGTGACGAGGATCTTCTTACCGTCGAGCAGACCCATGAGGTGGCTTCCAATCGCGTCGGGCCGAACATGTGCAGGGGCCATCTTGGCAGGAGTGCGCGTCAGGGCGTCATCGGCGGGCACGGCGGGCGGCGGCGGGGCACACTCGCCCCATGCCGACGGCCCCCGATCCGCACGCCGATGTGGCCGCGTTCATCGCCACGGTGCCCGACCAGGTCCGCCGCGCCGACGCCGAACGCCTCGTCGTCCTGATGCGGGAGGCGACCGGGGAGGCGCCCCAGCTGTGGGGCAGCTCGATCATCGGCTTCGGCACCACCCACTACCGGTATGCGACCGGACGCGAGGGGGACACCGTGGCCGTGGGCTTCGCACCGCGCGCACGGGCCAGCGTGCTGTACCTGTGCGGGCAGCTGGACCAGTACGCCGAGCTGCTGGCACACCTCGGCCCGCACCGCAGGGGCAAGGGCTGCCTGTCCATCCCCCGGGTGGGCGCCGTGGACGTCGAGGTGCTCACCCAGGTCGTCAGGCTGTCGTACGAGCGCGCGACCGGCTGACCACCGGCTCGCTCCGTGATGCGGGCCGGCTGTCGTGGACCTGCCGTCGCGTCGAGAGTCCCGTCCTCCTCGGAGGTGTTCTTCAGGACGACGCCGCGCTGAGCGCCCCGCGCATCCCGGTCCTGGCCGCGGCGTCATCGGCGACCGCTGCCGGACAGTACTGGGTGTGAGACCGAGCATGAGCGGTGACGAGGGGCAGCGGTTCGCCGAGCTGTGGGAGACCTGCTCCCGGCGGGTCTACGCCTACGCCGTGCGGCACACCGACGCCGACAGTGCGCAGGACGTGGTGGCCGAGACCTTCCTGGTCGCCTGGCGGCGGTTGGCCGATGTGCCGGGGGATCCGCTGCCTTGGCTGCTCGTGGTAGCGCGCAACACGATGTCCAACCGCAGGCGGTCCGCCTACCGGAACCGGCTCCTGGAGCTGGAGCTCACGAGGTTGACGCGGGTGTCCCGGCCGGCGGAGGCCGCCGATGTGCCCGTGCAGGCGCATGACGAGGTGCTGCGGGCGGTCGCCCGGCTGTCGGACACCGAGCGCGAGGCCCTGCTGCTGGCGGCGTGGGACGGGCTGACGCCGCAGCAGGCGGCGCAGGTGGCCGGGTGCTCGGTCGCCGCGTTCACCAAGCGGCTGTCCCGGGCGCGGGCCCGGCTGGTCGAGGCGCAGGAGAACGACAGCACCGAGGTGGCCGACGCCGCCCCGGTACATGAGCTGAGGAGGATCCGATGACCGACCCCTACGAGACCCTGACGATGCTGGCGCCGCAGGTGAGCGACGAGCTCGTGGAGCAGGTGCACCTGCGGGTGCAGGCCGAGGTCGCCACGACCCGGCGGCCGGTCCACCGCACGCGCTGGTTGATGGGTGCCGCGGCGATCACGGTCGGCGCCACGACGGCCGTGCTGTGGCCGTCGTCGACGCCGTCGGCGTTCGCCGGCTGGACGGCGCTGCCGACCGCTGCGACGGCGGCCCAGGTCGCGGCGGCGCAGGAGCGCTGCCAGACGGGCGTCACAGGATCGGCGGAGGCGATGGCCGGCTACATCGCGGGCGGACAGCCGGTCCCGCCGCTGGACGTGCCGCGCTCCGCCCCTGAGCTCGCAGATCAGCAGGTGGTGCTGGCCGAGCAGCGCGGGTCGTTCACCCACCTGGTCACGACCAACGGGCAGTGGGTCCTCGACTGCCTCGACGCCCCCGAACTGGGTGACGCTGTGGGCGTCGTCGGCACCACCAACCTGGCCGCCCACCCGACGGCACCGGCGGCCGACAGCGTCGACCGGCTGCAGGGGGGCGGGGTCGGCGTCCCGGGCGGGGAATCGGCCGTGGTCGCGGGCGGGCGCGCCGGGTCCCAGGTGGTCGGGGTGCAGCTGCGCACCCCGGAGGGTTCGACGGTGACCGCCTCGGTGGCCGACGGCTACTGGACGGCCTGGTGGCCCTCGACCGAAGCGGTCGACGGCAGCTCGTGGGCCACCGAGGTCGTGGTGCTGCTGGCCGACGGGACCAGCCGGACCGCCGGCACCCTGGACTCCCTGACCAGCATCCCGATCGACGCGGGCCTGCCGACGGTCGGCGCGAGCCCCGCGCCGTCGGGGCGCTGAGTCGGCCCGTGATGCGGGCCGGCGTCTGCGGACCTACGGTCGCCGCATCGAACCCGCCCGACCCGGAGGTCCACCATGCCCACCGCCACCCTGAACGGTGTCGTGCTCGCCGACGCCCCTGAGTCCGAGGTACTGCACATCGAGGGCAACGTCTACTTCCCGCCCGCCAGCGTGCGCCACGAGCTGCTGCAGCCCTCGCCCACGCCGTACACCTGCCCGTGGAAGGGCGTGTGCCAGTACTTCTCGGTGCGGGAGGGCGACGGTCTGCTCACCGACCGCGCCTGGTCCTACCCCCATCCCTACCCGGCCGCGTTCGAGCGGGTCGGCGCGGACTTCAGCGACTACGTGGCGTTCTGGAAGGAGATCGAGGTCAGCTGAGGCCGGGGTACGGGCGCACGCCGCCCTCGTCGACCGCGACGCGGCCCTTGCCCTCGCGCTTGGCGGTGTACATGGCCGAATCGGCCCGGCGCACGAGCTCGTGGCCGTTCCTGGTGCACGGGTCGAGGGTGGCCAGGCCCACCGAGGCCCCCACGAGGGCAGTGACACCCCCGAGGTCGAACGGCCGGCCGAGCTCGGTGACGATCCGGCCGGCCGCCGCGGTGGCGTCCTCGGTCGACCCGTTGATCAGCAGGCAGAACTCGTCCCCGCCGAACCGCGCGACCACGTCCTCGCGGCGCACACAGGCTCGCAGGCGTCCGGCGACCTGCACGAGCAGCTCGTCGCCGTGGGCGTGGCCGTAGGTGTCGTTGACCTCCTTGAACCCGTCGAGGTCGACCAGCAGCACGGCCACCAGCTCGGTCGGACGACTCGCGCCGGCGGCCCGGTGGGCCTCGACCGCCAGCTCGAGCGAACGGTCGAACAGGGCCCGGTTCGCCAGGCCGGTGAGCCCGTCGTGGTAGGCGAGGTTGGCCAGGCGTGCGGTCAGCTCGTCGCGTTCGTTGAGCGCCCCGCCCAGCTCCTCCAGGCGTTGGTCCAGCTCGGTGAGCAACCAGGCCGACTCGGACAACGACATGAGCTGCCGGGCCAGGACCAGGGCCGTGCTCGCGACGGTCGCGGCCAGGACGGCCCAGCTCCGGTCGGACAGACCGCCGGTGGCCAGCGCGTAGATGAGCAGCACATTGGTGCTGGCGATCGAGACGTACGGCAGCGGAGTCAGCCGGTAGGCCGCCTCGACCGGAGCCGTCGGCCCCCGGGGGGCGGTGCGTTGCGCACGTGCGGACAGCGCCAGCAGGCTGTTGCTGATCAGGGTGAGCGCGAAGATCAGCGACAGGCTGTCGGCGAGGTCGGTGCGCATCGTCAGCAGCGCCAGCGTGGCCTCCCCCAGGGCTGCCAGCCCCAGCAGCCGACCGGCCACCCGCGTGAACGGACGTTCGGTGGCCAGCACGAGCTTGAGCACGGCGAACGCGCACGCCGAGAACAGCGCCGGTCCGAGCACGAACGCCTGCACCATGGCCAGCGTCGTGCCGGACTGCGAGGCAGGCACGACGTAGATGCTGAGTGCGCCGACCCCGATCAGCACCACCCCGATGTCCAGCCAGAACCGCAGCACCGCGTGCCGTGACCCGAGCCGCAGGGGTTCGAGGAGCACGGTCGCCAGCGCGACAGCCATCCCGCTGTACACGAGCAGCAGCTGGAGCGGGGCCCCCGTCGCGAGCTGGGCCGACCA
>JAHIJU010000505.1 GCA_018898235.1 Actinomycetota bacterium
AAACAGTTCATTTTATGTGTGTTTTCAGAAGAGTTGTGTTTTGAAAGGAAACAGGCTGGGAAATGGGTTGAATTTTGACAAGTTGGGCATGGCGTATGGCGCCTGAGTGGGCGCTAAAACTGTTACCTTGATTTGAACCATGCCCAAAATGCGCAGGTATTTTCCCAACCTGATGACCATATGATCAACCATGAAACGCACGTCCGAACTGCCTTCGTTCACGATGAACCCCTCCCGGCGATGGCACCGGGCCTACAATATAATCATTATACCTCAAAAAAGCGTGAGTTGACGTTGATTTGCACGAAATTCCTTGAAAACACACAGGTATTGATCTGATGCGATTTGCAAATTCACATTTTTCCGGGTATCCGCAAGCGGCTGGCACGTTGAAACGCACGAACGAACAAATCGCGGTGATGGTAATCCCGCGGCAGATGCAACACGTTTCGTCCCGCTTGGCGCGTCAGCCGCGCCGGTATAACCAACAAATCGGTGCGCAGTGTTTCCAGAGTCGCGTTCAAGTATTCCGGCGGCAGACACAACCGCTTGAACCAATGCGCGAGATCGAACGCCAGAAGCACCAAGTGGAAGAAAGCGACGTTGGCCACCCAGTCGGTGGTAGGAATCTTGCCCATCGGCAAATCGTACAGCAGTTCGCGGATATTCTTTTCGATGGTAGCACGCGGGCTGTAGAAACGCCACACTCGCCAGGGCCCCATATCCAGGTTGGTAACCAACACCGAGTAGGCGTACCGTTTGAAGGTGAACAAAGTCAATTGCTTCGCCTCCACCGGATCGTCGGGCAACGGCCGCCGCACGACTACAAACCGATGCGGCTTTTCCCAATGCGTCGGTGTATAGCGAAACTCGCCGACCTCCCAACCGAAATGCAGTTTGTGAAAACGTGCGGCGTGGGCGTGTTGCTTGATGCCACGATACTCGCGCGCGACGATCACGTAGCCGAGGCCCTGTTTTTCGAGGGATTGGATGAATTTTCCGGAAAAGTACCCGGCGTCGGCCCGCACACGAATCCGCGATCGGGCAATGGTCGACGGAATCTTTTCCAGACAACGATGCAGGAATGCAATCACCCCCGAGTTGCTCGCCGCATTGCCGGGACGCAAAGAGCCGTGCCAGAACTCCTGACGCGAGGCCTCGAAGCACAACAGCGGATGATAAGAGCGGCGTCCGTGTTTCTTTGGGTTGTAGCCTACCCGTGCCCCCTGTTGTCGACCGTAAAGAGTCAGCACGACCGAGTCGATGTCGAAAATCAAACTGCTGGAGGGATGGGGCAACGCAAACAAGTCGCGCCGCAATTGGTCGTGCATACGCACGATGCGGCGAATCGTCGCCGGCGAAAGGCGTTTCAGAAACCGTCGCAAGGTCGATTGCTCCGGGAACTGCGTCAGTCCCAGCAGGGACAGAAATGTTCCGTTGTATTGGAGCACCTCGGTCTTGTTCAGCCGGCGCAATCCTGCAATGATGGCGAACAGCAACGCCATGATCACATCGGTCGGCTGGTATTCGCCATGCACGTGGCGCAGTCTGACCGACCGCTGCAATCGACGGCGAAGTTTCAGGCATTTGCAAAAACGCTGCATCAGCACCATCCCGCCGAAGTGGGTCAGGTGCGGTTCGTCGAAAGAAAAAGTCAGTGTTTGCAAGCCTTTGCGCATGGCTCGAGCCCTGAAAAGTCGGATATTCGCATCGGGTCCATAACCTCACTAAAAGTGCGGTTATAGACACAACACCAAAATGTGCCTTTTGACCGCAATAAACAAGGTCCAAATAGCAATTCATGTTACCAACTCACGCTTTTTTGAGGTTATAAGTAGACTGCGTGACCTCACGCGGCGGCTTGTCCGCCGAAGGCGAATCCGCCTGTGGCGAAAAATTTCCATGCCTGCACTATACCGCGAGAATGCGATGATCGCAATGTCCCTAAAATGTCGTGCAACAATTCTCATTATGCCCCAAGACCGTCTGCTCGTGCTTCGCAGAGTAGCAAAAACTCCGCTGATCTCCGCGAATGCCGTTTGTTGTCCCGGCCCCGCCAGAAAGATACGGTTGACATGGAACCGCCGCCCGCCACAATATGACTTGAATGAAAAAACAACCAAACCCATGGCCGCCGGTCCTGTATGAGGACGACTGGCTGATCGCCTTCGACAAGCCCAGTGGTCTGCTGGTGGCGCCGGACAGCGAAAACAAAGACCGCCCCTGCCTGATCCAACTGGTCCGCGAACACTTGTCCCCCGGCATCTTCAACACGCACCGGATCGACACCGACATCAGCGGCATCGTGCTTTGCGCAAAAACCAAGCCGGCCTTGTCGAACGTGACCGGTCAATTTCAGAAGCATGAGGAGACCCGGCGCTATCTGGCTCTAGTCGTCCACGCGCCGCCGGAAGACGAGATGGAGATTGCCAAGCCAGTCGAGGCGGATCCGGAACATCCGGGCGTGATGAAAATAAGCGGGGCAAAACATGCCATGGCCAGAACCCGCCTCCGCGTCATGGATCGCTGGCGGGGCTATAGCCTGCTGAACGTTACGCCCGAGACCAGCAAGACCCATCAAATCCGCGTCCACCTGGCCCACATCGGATGTCCGGTGCTGGCCGACCCTCTGTACGGCTCCGCCGGCGGGCTGAAACTTTCGGCGATCAAGCCCCGCTATCAATTCAAGCCGTGGCCGGAGCGCCCCCTGCTGGACCGGCTGGCGCTTCACGCCGAAAGCCTGAGTTTTATCCATCCGGAGACAAAGGCTTCCCTAACCCTGCGCGCCCCATTGCCTAAAGACTTTGCCATCGCAATCAAGTACCTGAACCAGTTTGCGGGGACTGGATTCCATGCGCAAACACAAGCCTGATCCAGAAGTATCTCTTCAGATCAGCCGGAAAACAATGGGAATGGACTAGGATGGAGGCCGCGATGGCACTGCGAATATTGATCGTGGAAGATGAACAAGGGATTGTCGATAATGTCACTTACGCCCTGGAGACCGAGGGGTTTGCGACGGTGTCCTGCAAGACCGGCGCTGAAGCGCTGCAGGCGCTTGCCAAGGGCAGCATCGACTTGATCATATTGGACATCGGACTTCCGGACCGGACCGGGTTTGATCTGTGCAAAGATATCCGCAAGACGTCGAGTGTCCCGATCATATTCCTGACCGCGCGCGCCAAAGAGGTGGACCGCATTGTCGGCCTTGAACTCGGCGGCGACGATTACGTGGTCAAACCGTTCAGTCCCCGCGAACTGGCGGCTCGTGTCAAAGCGGTTTTTAGACGGCTAGGGAACGGGGAGGCGCGACCGGCGGCGGCGAAAACGCCATTCCAGGTTGACAAACAACGTTGTGTGATCAGCTATTTTGGACAGCCGCTCGACCTTTCGCGCTATGAGTTCAAGATACTGGAAGTCCTGATTGAAAAACCGGGCCGGGTCTTCTCGCGGGAACAGATCATGGAGCGGGCTTGGGAAGAGCCGGAGGCCAGCCTGGATCGAACGGTGGACACGCACATCAAGACCCTGCGCGCCAAGTTGCACAAGATCCGGCCGAAAGCCGATCCGATCCAGACCCACCGGGGATTCGGCTATGCGCTCAAGGAGTCGTGGTGAAAGTCCGTACGCGAATGTTCCTGGCATTCCTTTGTTTGGCCGCCCTCGGATTCTACCTCCTCGTGGACTGGATCAGCGCCGATCTCCAGCCCCGCTACCTCGAAACGATGGAAGAGTCTATGATCGATACGGCCACGCTTCTAGCCTCTATGTGCTCCATCCAGGCGGACAGCGCCGAAAACGATTTCAGCGACCTCCGCGCCCTGTTCGACGAAGTGGGCCGCCGGCGTTTTCAAGCACGGATCTACAAGGTGACCAAGACCAACCTCACAATACGCGTGTACGTGACGGATCGGAAGGGCCGGGTGCTGTTCGACTCGAATCACGGACAGGACGAGGGCCGGGACTACTCAAAATGGAATGACGTGGCGCGGACCCTGCGCGGGGAATACGGCGCGAGGGCAACCCGGCAGAACCCGGATGACCCGAACACGACCAGTCTCTATGTGGCCTCGCCGGTGATCCGAAACGGGGACATTGCGGGCGTCCTCACCGTGTCAAAGCCGACGTCGAGCGTGAGCCTGTTCCTCCGGTCGGCAAGGAAGAATATCTTGCTCGGAGGCATCCTGGCAACGCTGGCGGTGGTTCTGTTGGGCATGATCGTTTCCGCCTGGATCACGTGGCCGATCCAGAAGCTGACGGCATATGCAAATGCTGTCCGGGATGGAAAACGTCTGCCGGCGCCGCATTTGGGCGGGAGTGAGATTGGCAGACTCGGAGCGGCGTTTGAAGAGATGCGGGATGCGCTGGAAGGCAAGCAGTACGTGGAGAACTACGTTCAGACGTTAACGCACGAGATGAAGAGCCCCCTATCGAGCGTGCGCGGGGCCGCCGAACTTCTGGAAGAGGATGTGCCGCCGGAACGCAGGCGGCAGTTCCTGAAAAACATCCGCGCTGAAACAGACCGGATGCAGGATATAGTCGAGCGATTGCTTGAGCTGTCCGCGCTCGAAAACCGCAAACAGTTACAGGATGTGGAATCCCTGCGGCTGGTTGATGTGGTTCGCGATGCCGCCGGAAGCATACAGTCATTACTGGAAGCCAAGGGGCTCAGGGTGAAGGTCAATGCCGATGAACAGGTCACGGTCCCGGCGGAACGGTTTCTCATCCGGCAGGCGGTGGCCAATCTTCTGCAAAATGCCGTGGAATTCTCGCCGCGGGACGGCGAGATTACCGTGTCCGTTCATCTCATCGGCCCCATGGCTGAGATTGCCATCCGGGATCACGGGCCCGGCATTCCCGACTACGCCGCGGATCGGGTATTCGATCGCTTCTACTCCCTGCAAAAACCGGACACGGGCAAGAAGGGCACCGGGCTCGGACTCACGTTTGCACGAGAGACCGCCGCGCTCCACGGCGGGACCGTCTCCACCCGGAACTGTCCTGATGGCGGCGTCTGCGCCACGCTCCGATTGCCGCTCGCCAGCCCGGCGCTGCGCTGATGCGCCTGGTTTAGCCCGGATTTCTCCCTGTGCGATCGCCACAGCCCTATGACCCTAGGATTCCTCAAATCTTTTCAGAAAAACAGTAGGATGGCGGACAGTAGTGGGACACATTGCGTGAGAAATGCGTCCTCCGGGATTTGAAGCGCCCCAAAAGCGGGGCAACTTTTTTAGGTAGAGCCGGGTTTATCCCGGCTAAAGCCCGCGTAAAGCGGGTTCTACCGCCGGAGAGCGTCAAATTATTTATTACCTGAATATTGCGCGAAAATCGCGCAAGTGATTAACCCCTTGTAACCCCGCATTAATGCGCGGTTACGACGGCCCGGAGGGTGAAAATTGCACGCCTCCGTGCAATTTTCAGGTATTACGAATAGCGTTTTATCCCAAGTGCTGCGAGTATACCGCGCTGGCGTGGGGAGCCAAGCGATTTTCGAGCAGCATTTGGGATAAAACGTTGTTGGACGGAGCCGCGGAGCGACTGACTATTTTGGCTATGGGGTTTGAATGGGTGGAATTGAGCGGGCATGGTAGTTATCAGGGGAAGAAGAACGAGTCAGCGATGCTCCTGTTATCATTCCGGATCTCTTTGGCTTCATCTCGGGATCATTCCGGTTCTGCTGATGGGGGCTGTTTACCGGATCCGGGCAGACCCCGGACTTCGGCGAGCTCAGTCGAGCCGCGGAGACGGTCGGGAGTGCGCCGTCGCTGGGTTGGCGTATGGGTATGACAAGGCGACGGTTCATGTGGGTCCATCCCGGACGCGAGGCAAGCGGCCCACGAGGGTCAGGCGCCCGGTCTTGCAGATCGGGCAACGGGTG
>JAHIJU010000236.1 GCA_018898235.1 Actinomycetota bacterium
GTCATCCACCTGCCCAAGACCATCGACAACGACATCGCGGCCACCGATACGACGTTCGGGTTCGCCACCGCCATGGAGATCGCGACCGAGGCGATCGACCGGGTGCACTCCACGGCGCACAGCCACCACCGGATCATCCTCACCGAGATCATGGGCCACCGGGCCGGCTGGCTCACGCTCGGCTCGGGCATCGCCGGCGGGGCCGATGTCATCCTCATCCCCGAGATCCCGTACACCGTGGAGAAGGTCGCCGAGACGATCCGGCGGCGCACCGCCCACGGGTCGAACTTCTCGGTGATCGCGGTCGCCGAAGGTGCCCGCGACGTGGACGACGCGGCCGACTACGAGGCCGCCCAGCTGCTGGTCAAGATGGCCAAGACCCCCGAGTCGCAGCGCGCCGCCAAGTCTCATCTGGCCAACGTCGAGGACGCCCAGCGCGAGCACACGTTCAAGCTGGCCCGGGAGCTGGAGGCCGCGACCGGCCTGGAGTCCCGGGTGACGATCCTGGGCTACGTGCAGCGCGGCGGGGCGCCGTGCGCGGCCGACCGGCTGCTGGCCACCCGGCTCGGGGCGGCCGCCGCCGACCTGGTGGCCGACGGCCAGTTCGGGGTCATGGTCGCCGCACGCGGCGACGGCACCGAGGCCGTGCCGCTGTCGCAGGTGGCCGGCAAGATCAAGCTGGTCCCGTCCGACCACGACTGGGTGGCCGCGGCCCGCAAGGTCGGCACCGGCCTGGGCGACTGACCCGCGGCGCCCGACGTCACGTCGTGAGCAGGGAGCCCTGGGCGTCCACGAGGTCGGCCTGCGGGTCGTCGAACCACGTCCCGCCCTCGGCCAGGTAGCGGAACCGCACCTCGGTACCGACCGGCACGCTGACCTTGACCGAGGCGGTGCCGTTGGAGCGCCGGCGCAGCACATGCACCCCGGGCGTCCAGTCGTTGAAGGTGCCGACGACGCTCACCGGACCGGTGACCTGGTCGGCGGGCAGGGCGAAGGTGACCGACCGGGTGCCGGCCGCGGACGGGCGGGACAGTGTGAGCACGACGCGCAAGTCCTTCCTGGGACGACGAGAGGCCGGGGAGACCGGCCTCGGGCCGAAGCCTGCCGCGACGCGGCGCGCGGCGGAAGGGACCTCGACGAAGATCACAGCGGGGCCAGGCGGTGAACATCACCCGGGCGACAACCCGAAGGTCACGTCCGGCACTGCCCCACGACGGTAACGTCGCTGGTGAGGACCATGTTCTGAGCGCCGGCGCCAGCCGTCCGCAGATCGGCAGCGGAGCCGGTCCGGGAGGTGGACCGGGGCGCTCGCCACGAGCGGGCGCACCCGGACCTCGGCCGGCCCGACCCGTCGCCAGCTGTCGGCGAGCGCCCGGGAAGGGGTGAGGCGATGATCGACCCCGTTCACCGTCCGGAGCTGCGGCGCACCCTGCTCTTCCTTGCGCTCATGGCGCTCGGCATCGCCGCCGCCTGGTTGGCGCCGACGATGCCGCAGGCCCGCGGCCTGGCCAGCTACCTGCCGCTGCACCTGCTGCTGGAGACCGTCTCGGTCATCGTCGCCGCGCTCGTGTTCGCGGTCGGCTGGAACTCGTACGGCGAGGACCTGCCGAGCAACATCGTCCTGCTCGGCTGCGCCTTCCTGGCGGTCGCGACGCTCGACTTCTCCCATGCGCTGTCGTTCGCGGGGATGCCCGACTACGTCACACCGAGCGGCCCCGAGAAGGCCATCGACTTCTGGTTGGTCGCGCGCGCCGTGGCTGCTGCCGCGCTGCTCATCGTGGCGCTGCGTCCCTGGCGCCCGTTCGCCCGACGCAGGACGCGGTACCTGCTCCTCGTCTCGTTCCTCGCGATCGCCGCGGCGGCCCACGTGCTGGTGCTCTGGCACCCCGAGGCGATCCCCCGCACGTTCGTGCCGGACACCGGCCTGACGCCGTTCAAGGTCATCGTCGAGTACGCCGTGATCGCGATCTCCCTGCTCGCCGCCGCGGTGCTGTGGCGCCGGATGCGCGCCCCGCTGCCCTACAACGCCGCCGCGCTGTTCGGTGCGGTGTGCGCGATGGCGATGGCCGAGTTCCTGTTCACGCTGTACGGCGACGTCACCGACGGCTTCAACCTGCTGGGCCACCTCTACAAGGTGATCTCGTACCTGTTCATCTACCGGGCGATCGTCGTCAGCACCGTCGAGCGTCCGTACCGCCAGCTCCGCGACTCGCAGGCGATGCTGCAGACCACCCTCGACGCGCTGCCGGACCTGCTGTTCGAGATCGACCTGGGCGGTCGCGTCCACTCCATCAACGAGTCGTCCACCCAGCTCCTGGCGGTCCCGCCCGAGGCGGCCGAGCACCTCACCGTCGCCGACCTGTTCGACGCCGAGGCGGCCGGCGCTGTCATGGCGGCGCTGGGCGAGGCGCACGAGCACGGCGGGTCGCGCGGGCGCCAGTACCAGCTGACCTCCACCCGGGGCCGCCGCTGGCACGAGCTGTCCGTCGCCCGCAAGCCGGCCGAGCCCGGACATCCGCCCCACTACGTCGTGCTGTCCCACGACATCGACGTGCTCCGCCGCGCCGAGGCCGAGCTGGCCGCCTCCCGCGACCTGCTGCAGGCCGTCATCGACACCGCACCGCTGCGCATCTTCTGGAAGGACCGCGACCTGCGGTACCTCGGGTGCAACCCCGCCTTCGCCAAGGACGCCGGACTGGCCTCACCCGAGCAGCTGATCGGCCTGGACGAGTACGGGCTGGGCTGGCGGGATCAGGCGGAGCTGTACCGGGCCGACGATCGCCGCGTGATCGAGACCGGCGTCCCGCTGCTGTCCTACGACGAGCCGCAGACCACACCGAGCGGCTCGATCATCTGGTTGCGGACCTCGAAGGTCGCCCTGCACGACTCGACGGGTGCGACCTCGGGGGTGCTCGGCATCTACGAGGACATCACCGACCGCAAGCGGGCCGAGCAGGCGCTGCGGCGCAGCGAGGCCGCGCTCACCGCCGCCCAGGCGATCGCGCGGGTCGGCAGCTGGCACTACGACCCGGCCCACCGGCGGTTCGACGGTACCGAGGAGGGCCTGCGCATGTTCGGGCTGGACCCGGGGACCACACCGGACCTCGACACCCTCGCCTCGGCCATCCACCCGGACGACCGCGACCTGGCGGTGCTCGCTGCGCGGTCGGGTGAGCCGTTCGACGGCGAGTTCCGGGTGGTCGTCGACGGGCGGACCAGCTGGGTCCACGTGCGGGCCAAGGTCGAGGTCGACGCCCAGGGCCGGCCGGTCGGCGGCTTCGCGACGACGCAGGACGTCTCGGACCGCAAGCTGTTCGAGGACCGCGTCTACACGCTGGCGCACTTCGACACCCTCACCGGGTTGCCCAACCGTGCCCAGCTCGAGGACAGGCTGCGGTTCGCCGTGTCGGCGGCCCGCCGCAACCGCTCCCGGGTCGCGCTGATGTTCATCGACCTGGACCGCTTCAAGGATGTCAACGACTCCCTCGGGCACTCCGTCGGAGATGCCCTGCTGGTCCAGCTCGCGCAGCGTCTGCGTGACGTGCTGAGCGAGGACGACGTGGTGTCCCGGCTGGGCGGCGACGAGTTCATCGTGATGCTGCCGGACACCGACGTCCGCAGGGCGGGGCTCGTGGCCCGGCGCCTGCTCGAGGTCATCTCCCGGCCGTACCAGGTGGAGGAGTACGACCTGAACCTCACCGCCTCCATCGGGATCGCGGTGTACCCGGAGGACGGCGACCGGCCGGAGCTGCTGTCCCGCTGCGCGGACACCGCGATGTACCGGGCCAAGCAGGACGGTCGCAACTGCGTCCGGTTCTTCACCCAGCAGATGCAGGAGCACTCGGCCCGCAACCTGCAGCTGGTCAACGACCTGCGGCACGCCCTCGCGCGGGGCCAGCTGTCCCTGGTCTACCAGCCGCAGATCGCCCTCGACGACGGCCGGCTGGTGGGGGTGGAGGCGCTGCTGCGGTGGCAGCACCCCCAGCTGGGCGCCGTCCCGCCCGCCGAGTTCATCCCGATCGCCGAGGACAGCGGGCTGATCATCCCGATCGGCGAGTGGGTGGTGCGGTGCGCCGCCCGGCAGACCAGACGCTGGATGGACGAGGGCCTCGGGCCGATGGTGACCGCGGTGAACCTGTCGGCCGTCCAGCTGCGGCACTGCGACCTGCCGGGCACCCTCGGCCGCATCCTGGCCGAGGAGAACCTGGGGCCCGAGCATCTCGAGCTCGAGCTCACCGAGGGTGTGGCGATGCACGATCCGCGGACCGCGGTGACTGTGCTCAATGCGCTGCACGCCCGGGGCATGCGGCTCGCGCTCGACGACTTCGGGACCGGGTACTCCTCGCTCGGCTACCTCAAGGCGTTCCGGGTCTACAAGCTCAAGATCGACCGGTCCTTCATCCGCGACATCGGCGTCGACCCCGACGACCGCGCCATCGTCGGGACGATCATCGCCATCGCCAGGCAGCTGGGCCTGCGGACCATCGCCGAGGGCGTCGAGACGGCCGAACAGCTCGCTTTCCTGCGCGAGCAGGGCTGCGACGAGATCCAGGGCTTCTACTACAGCCGGCCCCTGGCCCCGGCCGACCTGGCCGCGTTCGCCCGCACCCTGCCCCGACAGCCTGCCCGCTCCTAGGCTGGTGTCGTGACCAGGCCCGACAAGCATGTCCCGACCTCCCTCGCGTTCGACACCCAGGCGGTGCACGGCGGCAACGAGATCGACCCGGGGACACGGGCGCTGCGCACCCCGATCGTGATGGCGAACTCCTACGCGCTGCCGGAGGACCCGTCGGGCATCAGCTGGTCGGAGTCGGAC
>JAHIJU010000237.1 GCA_018898235.1 Actinomycetota bacterium
AGGATCTGCGGCAGGTAGTAGGTGGCCCGCAGGAACGAGGCCGTGCGTGACCCGATGTGCTTGCCGATGTAGTCGAACAGCACCGCCGCGAGCACCAGGCCGATCACCGTGGGCAGGACGACCATCGCCATGATCATCCACAACGAGTTCTGGAAGGAGTGCCAGAACGCCTCGTCGTGCAGGAGCGCGGTGTAGTTGTCCAGCCCGATCCAGGTCTTCGGTGCCAGACCGCCCTTCCACTTGTGGAGGGAGTACCAGAGGTTCAGTGCGAAGGGGATGAGGATGATCACCGTGAGCGCCACGGCGCCGGGGATCAGGTAGAGCCAGTAGACACGCCGCGATCGGCGGCGGTGGAGCGCGACGGTCTGCACCGCCATCTTGATCACCTGCTCGGTTCGTCGAAGGGGGGCGTGCGGGACCCCGCAGGGGGGTCGGGGTCCCGCACGCCGGCTGTCACTACTTGCCGGTGATGTCCTTCTTGCCCGACTCGTAGTACGTGCCGAGGGCCGAGAGAGCGTCGGTGGGCGACTTCGACCCGTTCATGATCGTCTGGCCGAAGCTGACGACCTGGTCGTAGAAGCCGGCGACCGGCCAGTCGGGGTAGAACGCCAGACCGTCGTCCTTCACGACCGTGTTCCAGTTGTCGGTGAGGGTCTTGACCTGAGGATCGGTGATCGAGCTGGCGTCGGCCGCGACGGGCAGACCGCCCTTCTCCGCCATGACGGCCTGGGCCTTGGCACCGAGCGCGGTGTTGATGAACTCGGCGGCCAGGTCGTGCTGCTTGGAGTTGGTCGGGACGACCAGCAGGTTGCCGGACGAGCCGGCGCTCAGGGAGTTGCCCGGGAAGAGCATCTGGCCCATGCCGAACTTGACCTCGGTGTTGAGACGGCCGAACCACCACGAGCCGGAGACCATGATCGGGTAGGTGCCCGCGATGAACGAGGTGCCCATGTCCTCGGCCTTGAGGCCGGACGCGTCCTTGGAGACGTAGCCCTTGCTCACCCAGTCGGCGAGGTCCTGGGTGCCCTGCGCGAGCGGGCCGGAGGTCCAGGAGACGTCGTTCTTGAAGAGCTGGAAGTTGTCGACGAACGAGCGGTCGGCGTGCGACAGCACGAGCTGGTACCACAGCTGGCCCAGCGGGTACTCGGCGCCGGCCGTGGCGACCGGCGTGATGCCCTTGGCGACGAAGGCGTCCATGGCGGTCTTCAACTCGGCCATGGTCGTCGGGACGGCGATGCCGTTCGCGGCGAACATGTCCTTGTTGTAGTAGACGGTCACGTACTCGCCGTAGGTCGGGACGCCGTACCAGTTGCCCGAGCCCATGAGGCCGTTGTCGTCGTACTTGGCCGTGGTCTGCAGCGAGGACGGGAGCGTGGTGTCCCAGCTGTACTTCGTGGCGTAGTCGGACAGGTCGGCGAGCAGGCCCTGGGAGGCGAGCTGACCGGCGGTGCCGTTGCCCTTGTTGTACTCCATGACGTCCGGCACGTCCTGGCCGGCCAGGACGATCTTGGCGTTCTTCTGCAGCTGCTCGAAGGTCTGCTTCTCGACCTTGACCGTGACGTTCGGGTGCTCGGTCTGGAACTGGTCGATGGCGGCCTTCCACGACAGGTTCATCGCGGAGTCGTCGCCCTCGTAGTGCCAGAACGTGAGGGTGGTCTTGGCGTCGGTGGTCGAGGACGCCGAGCCACCTCCGGACGAGCACGCGGCCAGGGACAGAGCCAGCAACGCGGAGACCGCGATCGCTGACCTACGGGTGGAACTCTTCATCGGATTCCTTCCTTCGGACGACTCATCGACGAGTCGAGTGGTGGGGCGGGGAGTCTCAGCTGGCCGGCGCGGGGCCGGTGGTGGAGCGCGGGTGCAGCACGCACCGCAGGTTGGCGCCGCCGTGGGTGGTGCGGTCGTCGAGCAGGTCGAGCAGGCCGCGTACCGCCAGCCGGCCCTGGTCCGGTCCGGGGGCAGCGAGGTAGCTCAGCGGGCGGTCGTACATGTCGGAGATGCCCTCGGCGATGGCGACGGCGAGGATCGAGAAGTCCTGCGGCACTTGCCTGCCCGCCTCACGCAGGGCCGATGCGACGCCGAACAGCGCCAGCTCGTTCATGACGATGAACGCCGTGAGCCCGGGGTGCTCGGCGAGGAGCTGCCCGGCGAGCCGGCGGCCCGCCGGAGGCGTCACGTCGCAGGTGACGGCGAGTGGGGTCAGCCCCCGTTCGTGCATGGCGGCGATGTAGGCCTCGTCGGCCCGGACGGCGGGGCCGTAGTGGGCGTCGAGGTCGGCCTGGGCGCGGTTGATGAACGCGATCTGGCGGTGGCCGAGGCTCGTCAGGTGCCGGACGGACTGGGTGAGGGCGTCCTCGAAGTCGATGTCGACCCAGACCCGGTCGCCCGGGTCCTGGGTGCGGCCGATCATGGCGCAGGGCACACCCGCGGACTCGACGGCCTCGATGCGCGGGTCGTCCAGCGCGACCTCCATGACCAGGACGCCGTCGGCGGTGCGCTGGGCGGCCAGCTCGTGCAGCACCTCGGGCTCGGTGCTGGCCACGGGCCACAGCACGAGCTCGTAGCCGGCTTCGCGGGCGGCCTCGACGGCACCTTGCACGATCTCGTTGAGGGTGGCGCCGAGGGCGACGCCGTAGGTCGGGTAGGCGAGGGCGAGCACGTGGGTGCGCCTGGCGGCCAGCGCGCGGGCGGCGGCGTGCCGGCGGAAGCCGAGCTCCGCCATCGCCTGCTCGACCTTGACCCTCGTGGCAGCCGAGACGGGCCGCTTGCCGGTGAGCGTGTAGGAGACCGTCGACAGCGAGACCTGGGCGAGGTTCGCCACGTCCTGCATCGTCGCCATGCTGACTCCCCATTGAGGTCGAAGCGCTTCGACGAAGCGCTTCGACCGAGTATGCGCACGCTCCTCCGCGACGTCAACCCGCTGAGGCGCCACGGTGCGAACCGAGACCGATCCGTGACAGTCGAGCGGGCAGGATGGGCGCATGGACCTTCGACGTACCGCCCTGGTGACCGGTGCCGGCCGTGGCATCGGAGCCGCCGTCGCCGTTCACCTGGCCCGGGCCGGCTACCGCCTCGCCCTGCTCGGGCGCACCCGCGCGAACCTCGAGGAGGTCGCGCGGCGGATCGTCGGCGACGACCCAGCGGCGCTGGTGCTGGCCGTCGACGTGCTCGACGAACCCGCGGTGCGCGCCGCCATCGCCCAGGCGGAGCACCACCTGGGCGGCATCGGCCTGCTGGTCAACAACGCCGGTGTGATCGAGGACCAGGAGGCCGACTTCCTCG
>JAHIJU010000238.1 GCA_018898235.1 Actinomycetota bacterium
AGGGCATCGCGCTGGGCACCGCCGCCGCCATCGGGATCTACCACCTCATGCGGGTGCTGGCCCGGTGGCGCGGCACGTCGCTCGAACCGGCCACGCCGGCCTCGGTGCCCGGGGGGGACGAGCTCGCCGGGTAGCGCGCCGCTCCGGGGCGGTCGAGGCTCAGTCCAGGACGACGAGGTGGCCGGTGGCGTCGAACCCCGCCGGCCGCACGTCGACCACCCAGGCAGGGTCGAGCGCGGCGTACACGTGCGGGTACCGCTCGCCGTCGCCGCCGTCCTCCTCGACGACCCGCACGCCGTCGGCCTCGATGGTGTCGGCGTCCAGCACGAGCACGCACAGCGGTTCGGTGACGCCCTGGTAGAAGGTGCGGGCGACCGCGGGCAGCTGGCGCGGGTGGCTCGTGTGCACGAAGCCGACCTGCTCGAACGTCGCCCCGTGGGTCGAGGTGCGGTAGGTGCCGGTGTCCAGGGCGTCCTGCCAGTCGGCGACCGTCGCCAGGTGCCACAGGTGGCGCGGCGCCGGGGCGGTCTCCAGGGCGCGGGCGAGCGTGGTGGCCCAGCGGTCCCGCTCGTCGACCACGAAGCACAGCTCGTTGGCCTCGGGGTCGCGGAGCACGACGTAGCCGTCGCCGTGGGTGTCGAGCTCCCGATGGCCGGTGCGGACCGCGCCGAGGCGCTCGGCGCGGGCGAGCGCGTGGCGGGCGTCGCGCACCCGCACGTCCAGGTGCAGGCGGTTCTTCGGGGACTGCTTCGGTTCGGGCACCTTCTGGAAGGCCAGCATCACCGGGTCCGCGTCGACCACCGCCCAGCCATCATCGAGCGCGGCCCAGCGCACCCCGAGGATGCCGGCCCAGAACCGGGCCAGAGCGGCCGGGTCGGCGCAGTCGACGACGACCTCCTGCACGGTGATTCCCATGTCCACCGACCCTAGCCTCGGCGCCCGGAAGGGGCCGGGGCTCAGATCGTGCGTTCGGCGCGTTCGCGGATGCCGCGCAGCATCTTCTCCGTCATGACGAAGCTGACGGCGCAGGTGGGCTCGGCGACAGCGGCCGACCAGCCCGAGCTGTACGTGTAGCGCTCGCGCACCACGAGCCGCGTGGCGCCGCCGCGGGCCCGGCGCAGCACGAATGCCCACGTGTAGTGGTACGGCGGCGGAGGCCCCTCGGGTGTCTGGACGCTGCGCAGGACCAGGGAGCGATCGGGAACCGCCTCGACCACCTCGAGCGCGACGCGGGGGTGCAGGTGCACGGCATCGCCGGGGGACAGGGCCTGCCAACGTTCCTCGACGGCGTCGGCCGAGTGGACGTCGCAGCCGAACGCGTTCTCCAGCCAGTCGTAGGAGTAGAAGCCGCCGCGACCCTGGCCGAGCTGGACCACCCAGCGCCACACCTCGTCGGGCAGGGCGTCGATGGTCACCGCCCGGGTGGCCACGAGGTTGGCGTGCTCGATGAGGTCGTCGCCCGCGAGCTCGGCGTCCAGCTCGGCCTCGGTGGCGCCGAAGTGCAGCGCCCAGCTCCGCAGGATCGGCAGGTTCGCGGCGATGAGCACCGCCACCGAGAGCGCGGCCTGGCGGGTGGAAGGTCGGGGGATCCGTCGGACGGGGGACATGGTCCGAGCCCATCACGCCTGGTCGGCGCAGTCCAGTGACCCAGGTGCCACGCCGCGATCGGATGGGCCGACGGGGGGCGTCAGCCCGTCGGCCCGGGGGTGGAGCCTGCATCGGGCCGCGCACCCAGCCCGGCGCGGGCCCGGCGGGACAGGCCCGCGACGACGAGGGTGTGCGACTGGTCGACGAGATCGGCCACCAGGTCGTCGCTCAGGGCCGACGGACCGGTGGCGGTGAACCCGAGCGCCAGGTCGACGGTGATCCAGTGCTGCTTGTTCAGGTGGTACCCGGGGGTGATCGAGGGGTGCTCGTGGCGCAGGGTGCGACCCCAGTACGGGTCGCACTTGAGGGACACCGTGGTCCCGGCATCCGAGGCGAGCACGAAGATCTTGCCCACCACCTTGTACGCGGCCGTCGTGGAGTCGAACGGGTACGTCAGGTAGCCACCGGGCAGGGTCAGCGCGTAGGCACCCACCTGCGCGACGGTGCGCATCTGCTCGGTCGGGCCGTCCATGCGCTCAGTCTGGTGGGTGGGTGTGACAGACGGGCCGCGACGGCCGTCGTCTCGAGTGGCCGCCGAGGCGCGGCGTCCGTCACAGTGGCCCGGTGCTGACCGCCGCCTCCGGGACCGGGACCCTCGTGGCCGTCGGGCTGCTGCTCGCGGTGCTCGCGTTCTCCGTCACCCGCCCGCGTGGGCTGCCCGAGGCTGTCGCGGCGGTGCCGGCGGCGCTCGTCGTCGTGCTGCTCGGTCTGGTGCCGTGGGCGCAAGCCGGTGACGAGGCCGCCGCGCTGGCGCCGACGGTCGGGTTCCTGGCCGCCGTGCTGGCGCTCGCCGAGCTGGCCCGGGCCGAGGGCGTGTTCGCCTGGGCGGGGGCGCTCATGGCCGGCGCCAGCCGCGGCTTGCCCCGCCGGCTGCTGGGCGCGGTGTTCGTGGTGGCCTCGGTGACCACAGCCGTGCTCAGCCTGGACGCGACCGTCGTGCTGCTCACCCCCGTGGTGCTCGCGGCGGCGACCGCGGTCGGTGCCCGGGCCCGGCCCGGGGTGTACGCGAGCACCCACCTGGCGAACTCCGCGTCATCGCTGCTGCCGGTGTCCAACCTCACCAACCTGCTGGCGTTCGCCGCGAGCGGGCTGACGTTCGCCGGGTTCGCCGGGCTGATGGCCGCGCCCTGGGCGGTCACGATCGCCGTCGAGTACGTGGTGTTCCGGCTGTTCTTCCGGGGCGATCTGGCCGCGCCCGCGCACGCCGTGCGGACCGAGACTCCGCCCGCACCGCGGCGCGCGCTCGTCGTGCTCGGGCTCACGCTCATCGGGTTCGCCGTGGTCGAACCGCTCGGGCTGGCGCCCGTCGTCGTCGCGGGGGTCGCGGTGCTCGTGCTGGCCGCCGGGCGGGTGCGGACCGCGCCGCGGGACACGGTGACCAGCCTGGTGCGGGCCGCGAACCCGCTGTTCCTGGTGTTCGTGCTGGCGCTGGGCGTCGTCGTGCTCGCGGTGCGCCGCGGGCCGGTCGGCGACCTGCTCGTCTCCCTCGTGCCGCCGCACCCCGACCTGTGGGGGCTGCTCGTGGCGGCCGGGCTCGCGGCGCTCGTGGCGAACCTGCTCAACAACCTGCCGGCCACGCTCGTGCTGGTGCCGGCCGTCGCGCACTCACCGGGGCTGGTGCTCGCGACGCTGCTCGGGCTCAACATCGGGCCCAACCTCACCTACGTCGGGTCACTGGCGACCCTGCTGTGGCGTCAGGTGCTGCACGGCCACGGGCATGCGCCCTCGGCCGCGGTGTTCATCCGTCTGGGGCTGGCGACGGTGCCGGCCGCCCTCATCGCCGCGGTGCTGGCGCTGTGGGTCTCGCTGCAGGTGGGAGGGGTGTCATGACGACGGTGGTCTGGGTGGTCGAGGGGACGTGGGAGGCGTGCGTCGAT
This sequence comes from Actinomycetota bacterium, assembly GCA_018898235.1. Lineage (GTDB taxonomy): Bacteria > Actinomycetota > Actinomycetes > Actinomycetales > Cellulomonadaceae > Cellulomonas. The sequence goes on from JAHIJU010000238.1 coordinate 3,525, forward strand.
GCGGTGCGGCGGCTGCCCGACGGTCCGGTGGCGCTGCTGCACGTCATCGACGACGACGTGGCCGACGCGTGGGCCGGGGCCCCGGCGGGCCTGATGGGGCGCGGCGGTCGGCGGGGGGACGTGGGTGCGCTGGAGGCCGCAGGGCGCGGGCTGCTGGAGGCGGCCCTCGATCGACTGGGGCGCGAGGCGCAGGTGTGGCTGCGGGCCGGGCGGTCCGAGCACGTCGTGGTGGGGGCGTGCGGGGGCGGGGACCTGCTGGTGATGGCGCGGGACGACCCGCGGCCCGGGCCGCACAGCTTCGGGCGGGCGGGGCGGTTCGTCGTGGACCACGTGGGGTGCGATGTGCTGGTGGTGCGGGGTGGGTGAGGGGGCGGCAGGGCCCTGTTGGGGTGTGGGTGGGGCTCAGTAGTGTGACTGGC
>JAHIJU010000239.1 GCA_018898235.1 Actinomycetota bacterium
GCCGAACGCCAGGCTCGTCGTGCTGCCCGGTGCGGGCCACCGCATCCCGACGACGCGTCCGGCCGAGCTGGCGCGGCTCGTCGTCGACTTCCTCGGTGACCCGACGGCGGCCCCTCCCGCCCACGGCTGATCCGGACGTCGCCGGGTGCCGGGGAGGGAGGGGCCGCGGTGCGCCTCAGGCGGTGGCGCAGGGGTGCCCGCGGTGGTCTGAGCGCCGGGAGCCGAGCGCGGCGACCCAGGCCATCGCCATCTCGGCGGTCTCGTCCGGGCGGCGCCGTCCGCGCCGCGGTCCGAACTGGCCGCGCGGGCCGCCACGTCCGCCGGGGCCGAACCGGGCGTCGGGTCCGTCGGGTCCGAACGGCCCGTCGGGTGCGCCGGGCGGGAAGCCGTCGCGGCGCCAGCCGTGCGGTCCGCCCCGCAGATCGCCATCCTGGGCCCGTAGCGAGTCGACCACGAGGGCGAGCAGGGCGGCGAGCTCGTCGCGCTGCTCGGAGGTGAGCACGGCGAACGGGTCGTCCTCGGTCGCGCGTCCCTTCGCCTCGTCGGCGGCGCGCCGGCCGGCGTCCGTGAGCTCGACCGTCATCGAGCGGCGGTCGGTCTCATCGGGTGTGCGCCGCACGAGCCCGGCGCGTTCGAGCTTGGCGAGCAGCTCGCCGAGGGACTGGGAGCGGACGCCCAACAGGTAGCCGAGGTCCTTCTGGCCCAGCGGCTCGCGCAGCGAGAGCAGGGCGAGCACGCGGCCCTGCCCGCGGTGCGCACCGGGGTGCGGGTGCCGTTCGTGGCGCGCGAGCAGTGCGGCCAACCGGAACACCGTCCCGGGCAGGCCCGTCTCGTCCGCGGGTCCGGCGGGGTGGGTGGCGCCGGCGGTCCCGTCGGGTGCGGGGCTGTCGGCGGCGGGGGGTTCGTTGCTCGGTGGGGGGCCGTCGAGCGGCCCGTCGTGGGTGGTGGTCATGGTGTCCTCCTGAAGACGTTGGTGCGAAGGTACCTTCGCAAGGACCAGATTGACAGGTACCTTCGCATTCGTCAAGCGGCCGGTTCTGCGGTCGCTCCTCGGACGCCCCCGCAGGTCCTAGGCCCCCTCAAGTACCGTGGGGGCCGTGCTGACGACGCCTGTGCACCTGCGCTATCTCGACGAGGAGCTGGACGGCGAGGGCATCCCGATCCGGTACTCCGTGCACTGCCCGCCGGACTTCAACTTCGCGTACGACGTGGTCGACGAGCTCGCTGCCACCGACCCCGACCGGCCGGCGCTGCGCTGGTGCAACGACGACGGTGAGCAGGCCACCTACACGTTCGCCCAGGTCAAGGAACGTTCCGACGCGGCGGCCGCCTGGTTCACGCAGGCCGGGGTGCGCAAGGGGGACCGGGTGCTGCTGGTGCTCAAGCGCCACGCCCAGTTCTGGTGGGCCATCATCGCGCTGCACAAGATCGGGGCGGTCGCCGTCCCGGCCACCAACCAGCTCAAGGCCTACGACCTGGTGTTCCGGCTGCGCGAGGCCCGCATCACCGCCGCGGTGTGCACGTTGGAGGGTGACGTCGCCGAGCAGCTCGAGCATGCCGAGCGCGAGCTCGGTGTGCCCCTCGTCAAGGCCGGCGTCCGGGGCCGACGTGAGGGCTGGGTCGACTTCGACGCCGCCCTCGACGCCGCGCCGCCGTTCGTCCGGCCCACCGGCTCGGACCTGCCGGTCGCGGCCGACCCGATGCTCCTGTACTTCACCTCGGGCACCACCGCGCAGCCGAAGATGGTGCTGCACGACTTCTCCTACCCGGTCGCCCACATCCCGACCGCCAAGTACTGGCACAAGGTCGACCCGGACGGGCTGCACCTCACGGTCTCGGAGACCGGCTGGGCCAAGTCGGTCTGGGGCAAGCTCTACGGCCAGTGGCTCATGGGCTGCTGCGTCGACGTCTACGACTTCGACCGGTTCGACCCGGTCCGACTGCTGCAGCACCTGCAGGACGCTCGCGTCACCACCTTCTGCGCCGCCCCGACGGTGTACCGCTTCCTCATCGCCGAGGACCTGGGCGCCTACGACCTGTCGGCCCTGCAGCACGCCACCATCGCCGGTGAGGCGATGAACCCCGTGGTCTACGAGCAGTTCAAGGAGGCCACCGGCCTGGAGATCAAGGAGGGCTACGGCCAGACGGAGATGACGTTGTCCGTCGTCACCAACTGGTGGCAGCCGACCAGGCCCGGGTCGATGGGCCAGCCCTCGCCGGCCTACGACGTCGTGCTGCTCACCGAGGACGGCCGGGAGGCCGGCGTCGACGAGGACGGCGAGATCTGCCTGCGCATCACCGACGGCGCCCGTCCGATCGGCCTGTTCACCGGCTACGCCGACGATGAGGAGACCACCCGCTCGGTCTGGCACGACGGCTACTA
>JAHIJU010000023.1 GCA_018898235.1 Actinomycetota bacterium
AGGACGTTGTAGTCGGCGTTGAAGTAGTTGAGCGCGGCCTGGACGCAGACCAGCGGCCGGTCCGGTGCGATGCCGTGCGCGCGTTCGACGTCGTCCCGGCGGAACGCCTCGACGGCCACCCTCAGCTGGTCGGGGTCGGGGCGGTCCTCGGCGTCGAAGATGACGCAGTACCGGCCGCGGGCGAACGCCAGCCCGTAGTTGCACGCGCGCGGCTTGGTCTGGGGTGCACCTCGCGGCACGACGAGGATGCGCACGTACTCCGGAGGGGCGGAGGCCTTGGCGGCGGCGATCGTCTCGGCGTCGTCCTCCTCGAGGAGCACGAGGACGTCGAGCTTGGAGGTCGGGTAGTCCAGCGACCCGACGTTCTCCATCACCTGGCCGATGACGTTGGCCTCGCGGAACGCGGGGACCAGGACCGTGTAGACCGGCAGGTCCTCCTCGGCGACGCCCCAGGTGCTCAGCTCGCCCTGGGCGGCGCGGCTGGCGGCCAGGGCGCGGTGGCGGCGGGCCGCTGCATGGGCGACCGAGGGCGCACGCAACGCGGTCGTGACCTTGAACAGGACGTTGACGCTGAACGCCACGTTGGCGACCGCGAACGCGATGATCGCGGTGATCCGGACGTCGACCACCAGCCCGATGGTCAGGAGGGCGACGGCGGCGACGGGCAGCGCCCGCTGCCAGGCGACGAGGCCGTACTTGGCCGAGCGCTCGGCGTGGCTGTGTGCGAACTCCTCGGCGGAGCGGTGCAGCAGATGGTCGCGGAACTGCGCCTGGACGGCCTGGGTGACGTCCCAGTCGGTCGTGGCGACGACCTCGACGCGGGTGGCGCCGTGGCGTCGGGCGACCCGCGCGAGCAGCTCGGGGGTGGGTTCGGTGCTGGTGGCGATGACCAGCACCTCGCCCTGCCGGCGCCAGGGCAGCCAGCCCTCGTCTGCGGCGGCCGTCAGGTCGTCGTCCTGGAGCAGCCCGGGTTCGGGCGGCTGGGCGATGAGGTCGATGAGGGGCACGTCCCACTGCCGGGCCAGCGCCCCGTAGAGCTGGAGCCGGCTGAGGCTGCCGTCCAGGACGAGGTGGCGTCCGAGCGGGCCGCCCTGGACCCGCTGCTGGGCGAGCGCGGCGTCGAGCTGGTCGGCACTGATCAGGCCGGAGTCGACCAGCCAGGTCCCGATCCTGCGCGGGGCGCTCATCGCCCGATCCGTCGCACGAGGGCGCCGGCGGTGACCACGAGACCGAGCACGACGCCGATCAGCACGAGGCTGCCCCAGCCGGCGCCCTGCGGCAGGGCGCCGGTGCGCCAGGTCCAGCCGGCCACGGCGAGCACGGGCGTGCTGGCCAGACCGGTGAGCAGCACACCGATGCGGCGGGCGGGCAGGTGCCTGCTGGCGCCGACGGCCGCGACCACCAGCAGCCCGATGCCGACTGCCGTCCATCCGGCCGGGCCGCTGAGGGCGGCGAGGGCGGCGGGCAGCCCGGCGAAGACCGCGATCTCACCACCGCTGAACCGTCGTGCGCTGCTCGCCAGGTGCGCGATCCCGGCGGCGCATCCGGCCGAGCCGGCCAGCAGGGCGGCGTCGGCGGCCGTCGCCGGGGAGGGCCAGAGCGGGACGAGGGCGACGGCAAGGGCGGCCGCGAGGCGGACCGGGCGGGGCGCCGCGAGCCGTGCCGCCACCCGGTAGACGCCGGTGGCCGCGGCGACGGCCGCCAGGGCGAGCAGCACGATGGTCGCGGGCCGGCCGATCCCGGTGAGCAGCAGGCGCGCCGCGAGGTCGATCGCGACCAGGCAGGCTGCTCCCGCGGTGATCACCAGCGTGCCGGGGACCCGGCGTCCGTCGGTGGGCGCCACCAGCAGACGCCATGCGGTGGCCGGTGCGGTCGGCTCGAGGGGCACGACGGGCCCGGCTGCCGGTGCCGCGGTGACCGGGCGGTGAGCGGGTGCGAGGTGCCGTGCCATGGTGCCACGATCGGCAGATCCCACGGCCGGATGAACGGTGCGGCCGCACGGCCGCACCGTTCATCCGGGTGGTGGTGGTCAGGCACCCGGTCAGATCGGGACGAATGTCCAGGACTCGGGCATCGGTGCGCCCGGCCGCCGTCAGCGGGTGAGCGAGGCCTCGTCCCAGGTCAGTCGCGCGGCGCGGGGGAAGGCCCCGCCGTCGCCGACGACGTGACCGACGTTGAGCACCGCGAGCGCGTTCCAGCCGGTCCCGGCGAGCAGGTCGGCGTCGATCGCGGCGGCGTCCATCCCGCTCATCGGGCCGACCGCGAGACCGACGGCGCGCAGCGCGATGATGAGGTAGCCGCTCTGCAGCATCGCGTTGGTGCGCGCCATCGCCGCACGCATCGCCGGTTCCGCCTCGAAGTGGGCGACGCGTCCGGCGGCGTGCGGGGCGAGCGTGGCCAGCTTGGTGTGGAAGCCGGTGTCGGCGGCCACGACCAGGCTCAACGGGGCGTCGAGGACGCGCTGACGGTTGCCCTCGTTCATGTGGGATGCCAGCCGCTCGCGGGCGTCCCGGCCGGCGGCGACGAGCACGCGCAGCGGCCCCGTGTTCATCGCGGTGGGACCCCACTTGGTCAGGTCCCAGGCGGCCTGGAGGTCGGCGTCGGTGACGGGCTCGTCGGTGAAGGTCTGTGCGGTGCGTGCCTCGCGGAAGAGCAGGTCGGCGTCCTCGGGGGTGATCGCCAGCGATCCGCCGAACGAGCTCTCGAGGCCAGTGAGGTTCAGGTCCGTGGTCATAGGACATTGAACACTCAACCATCTGTGAATCGTCCGATGAGTCGTGTGAGGCCGGTCACATCGGGCCATCGTCCGGGGTTCAGGTGGTGACTGTCTGCGGCAACGAGTCCTCGAGCAGGGCGATGGCCTCGTCCTCCAGCAGCCGACGCCGCCGCGACCGCCAGGCGAACACGAGCGGCACCAGGGCTCCGAACCAGGCGAGCGGGGCCGCCAGCGACACGCCGACGAACCCCAGCGGTCCGACGAGCAGCAGCGCCGCCGCGGTGCGCGCCACGAGCTCGAACACCCCGGCCACCGTCGGCCACGCGGCCAGACCGAGACCCTGCAGGGCGTTGCGGAGCA
>JAHIJU010000509.1 GCA_018898235.1 Actinomycetota bacterium
CGCAAGCCTCTCCGGTCACTACGGACGAGGCCATCGCAGCGTTCTTGCGGGGCGCGGTGGACCAGTATGGACGCTACTGGCGCAAATCAGCACGCGAGCCCGGCGCCGAGAAGGAACTGGCCAGCATCGCGCTAGACAGGCTGAACAAACTCCAACTCATCGCGCATCAGAATGGCCAGATCCGCCCACTCGCGGCCATCGCTCGATTCGCCATCGGTGAACCCCAGATCCACCTGCCTGCCACACAGTCCGTGCGCAAGGGCTCAGCAGATACGCTCTTCGACGCATGACAGACGCACTCTTTGATTCGCCCTCATCGCTGCGTCCAGCGCTGCCGGAGCCGCTGCGTGAGCGCTGGCAGCCTCTCCGGCTCGGCCTGGTTGAGCTGTTCCACTACGACAGTGAAGAGTTCTGGTTCAGGGACGGCCATTTGCTCCTGCGCGGCAACAACGGCACAGGTAAGTCCAAGGTGCTTTCGCTGACCTTGCCGTTTCTCTTCGATGCGAATCTTCGACCCTCGCGGATCGAGCCAGATGGCGACAACGGCAAGAAGATGGCTTGGAACCTGCTGATGAGCGGCTATCAACGCCGCATCGGCTACACCTGGATCGAATTCGGTCGCCGAATGGCGGACGGCACGCACCGCTACCTCACGCTGGGAGCAGGCCTGTCCGCAGCCACGGGCAAGACGCAGGTGGAGAGCTGGTTCTTCATCCTCGAAGGGGCTGCGGCAGGCGAAGACCCCCGCATCGGCCAAGACATCTGGCTGACCAGCGAACAGCGAGTCGTTCTCACCCGAGAACGTCTGCGCGATACGGTTGAAGCACAGGGGCGGGGCAAGATCTTCGAGAATGCCCATAGCTATCGCCGAGCTGTCGACGAGCGCTTGTTCCAACTGGGTACCAAGCGCTATGAAGCGCTGATGGATACCTTGATTCAGTTGCGCCAACCCCAGTTGTCGAAGAAGCCCGACGAAGCGGGCCTGTCCCATGCGCTCACCGAGGCGCTCCCGCCGTTGCCGACGGAGCTGCTCGGCGACGTCGCCGAAGCGCTGAACCAGTTGGAAGAAGATCGCATCCAGCTGGACGAAACACGCCAACTGGAACGCGCCGTTCAGCATTTCGAGCAGCGGTACCGGACATACGCGGGCACGCTGACGCGCCGACAAGCGAGAGAGCTGCGACAGGCTCAGACCGGTTTTGACAACGCCAGTGAGGACCGCAACAAGGCGAGTGCGGCACTGGTGACCGCTCAGGCCGACGAGGCCCAAGCCATCACCGACCACGAGCATGCGAAGCGGCGTCTGATTACTGCCCGGGAACGACTGGAAACGCTCCAAAGCGATCCTGCCAATCAGGACGCCAACCGCCTGAGCCAGGCCGAGAAGGATGCGTCGGAGCGGCAAGAGGAAGCGAAGACAGCCCTCCGGCAACGTGACAGTGCGCGGCAAGCCCTGAGTCGTGAAGAAGAACGCAGTCGTCGCTCGAACCAGCGCTTTGAGGCGGCGAAGAGCGATCTGCTGGCCGCGCGCGCCCGGTGCGCTTCGGAAGCTGCGCCGGCCGGCACGGACGCTGCGCTCGTGGACAACCCGCTCGCTGCGCTGGCGCTGGAGGATCTGGCACAGTTTCCGATCGCGCAGATCGCAGTTGCGGCAGCTCTGCTGCGGGGGCGCTGCCAGGAAACGGCGCGAGAGCATCCGCCATCTCGAACAACGTCACGTCGCCGCAGCGAACAAGCAAACGGCGCTACAGACAGCGCAATCCACGCAACGCGACCGGCAGGAAGAACTGGAAGAACTGGCTGAATCTCGTGCAATTGCCGATCAGGAAGCAGAGAGTGCAGGCAACGAATTGGCAAACGCATGGTCCGCCCATTGCGCCCGCCTCGTGCAGCTTCGCTTCGACGTCGTGGAGCCACTGGAACAGCTCGCCACATGGGTTGCCTTGCCCGATGGTCCCAACCCGATCTATGCGGTTTTGACGGAGGCCTATCGGCAGGCCGCCCTGCGGCACGCGGGTAAGCAGCTCACAGTGGAAAACCGAGGGGGCGATCTAAAGCAGGAACGCGCCGAGCTCGCCGGGGAGAGAGATCGGCTGGCGGCCGGCCACGATGCGGCGCCGCCGCCGCCGGCCACGCGCATGCCGGGTGTCCGGGATGAGCGAGCTGGCGCGCCACTCTGGCAACTGGTCGACTTTCTGCCCCATGTGGAAACGGGAGAACGCGCCGGTCTGGAAGCGGCGCTCGAAGCCTCAGGTCTGCTCGATGCATGGCTCTCGCCCGATGGAGTCTTGACGCACGCTGACGGCACGCCGCTGCTGGACAACGTATGGGTACAACGGTCTTTTGTGACTACCGACAGCCTGGCCAAAGTGCTTCAGGCGGTCGTGCCCGACGACGGCAGTGTTACATCCGATCTCGTGGCTGACATCATCGCGACGGTCGCATGCGGCTCGAACGATTCCGGCGAGGCCGAATCGTGGATTGGAACCGACGGCCGGTACCGCCTCGGCGCATTGGCGGGAGCTTGGAGAAAACCCGAGGCCGTCTACATCGGCCACACCGCCCGGGCGCGCGCGCGGCAGCGCCGCCTTGAAGAGATCGCCACACGGCTCCTGGCAATCGACGAGGAAGATGCACGGCTGGTGCAAGAGATCGAAGACTTGGCGGCGGCCCGCCGCAGCGCGGAACGCGAATGGAACGAAGCGCCTTCGGATAGCCCGCTTCACAAGGCAATCCAGGCGGCCGCCAGCGCAGCACGCGACGTCCTGCAGGCCGGCAAACGCCTTGATGCCGCCGATAGCCAATGCAGAACCGCAGAGTCAGAACTACAG
>JAHIJU010000240.1 GCA_018898235.1 Actinomycetota bacterium
GCACCGGCTCGACATCGCTGTCGGCGACACCGTCACAGCCTCCTGGCAGGCCGCGACCGGCGGCACCGACGAGCAGGCCTCGGCCGAGCCGGTCACCGCGAAGGTCACCGTGACCGGGCTCGTCGCCGATCCTTCCAACGCCTACACGCAGTGGGGCGGCATGGGGCTGGCGACCCCGTCCGCGACCTCGACCTGGGCCGGCACACCGTCGGGCAGCTACAGCAGCCTGCTGGTCGCGACCGCCGATCTCGAGGCCACCCGCACGGCGCTGAGGTCGCAGCTGCCCGACGGCACCCTCGTCCGCACCCGCGACGAGGCGGCTGCGGCCACCGTCGCGAACCTGTCCAGCGGGGCCAACCAGCTCGTCTCCGTCGTGCTGGGGTTCGCAGCCGTCGCACTGCTCGTCGCCGCACTGGTGATCGCCAACACGTTCCAGGTGATCGTCGCGCAGCGCACCCGGACCCTCGCGCTGCTGCGCTGCGTCGGCGCCCGCCGGTCGCAGCTGAGGGGCTCGGTGCTGCTCGAGGGGCTGGTGCTCGGGCTCGGCGCCTCGGTCGTCGGGGTGCTCGGCGGGCTCGCCCTCGCCCAGGCCGCCCTGGCCGTCCTCGGTGGGATGGACCTCGGGGTGCCCCTGCCGGGCACGCTCCCGCTCACCGTCTGGACGATCGTGCTCCCGCTGCTCGTCGGTACCGCTGTCACCGTCGGGGCATGTCTCGTGCCCGCACGCAACGCGACCCGGGTCTCGCCGGTCGCGGCGCTGCGCCCGGCCGAGGCGCCGGCACTCGACTCGGGGGCCGGGCGGCTGCGCGCGGTCTTCGCCCTGATCCTGACGATCGGCGGCGGGCTGGTGCTCGCGGGTGCCACGTTCGCGATGCTCGCCGACTCCAAGGGAGCGGGTGATCGGGCCCTGGCGATGCTCGGTCTCGGGGTCCTCGGCGGCGCCATCTCCTTCGTCGGGGTGCTGGTCGGTGCCGTGCTGTGGATCCCCCGCGTCATCGCAGGAGTCGGGCACCTCATGAACAGGTTCGGTCCCGCCGCCAGGCTCGCGGCCGCCAACACGGGTCGCAACCCCCGTCGGACGGCTGCCACGAGCACCGCGCTGCTGATCGGTGTGACCCTCGTGGTGACGATGAGCACCGGTGCCGCAACGGCACGCGCGGCCGTGACGGACCTGCTCGACAGCCACTACCCGGTGGACCTGGTCGCGGAGGCCCACACCGACACCGACGCATCAGCGCAGCTGTCGCCTGCGTCGATCGGCGCGATCACCGCCGTCAACGGCATCGCCCTGGCGGTGCCGATCCGGACGACCCCCGCCACGCTCGACGGCGCACCGGTGGTCATCTACGCCGTGACCGCCGCGCAGGCACGCGACGTCTTCCGCGACTCGTCGCTGAGCGATGCCGTGGCCGCCGGCAAGGTGGTGGTCCCGGCCAGTGGTGCGCACGACTCGATGACCCTGACCTCGACGACCCACCCCGACGCGCTCGGCGTGACGGCCGTCGGCGGTGCCGTCGGGTCCGGGGTCGTGATCGCGCCCACCGCCGTGCTGGACCAGCTCGACCCGACCGCGCCGTTCACCGCGCTCTGGGCCCGGTTCTCGAGCGATGCGAAACCCGAGACCGTGCTGCAGGACGCCCAGGACGCCGTCACGGACGCACCCGTCAGGGTCTCGAGCGCGGCGGCCGAACGCGCCGGGTACGAACGGATCGTCGACACCCTGCTCGCGATCGTCATCGGACTGCTCGCGGTCGCGGTGATCATCGCGCTCATCGGGGTGACCAACACCCTGTCGTTGTCGGTGCTGGAGCGCCGCCGGGAGTCCGCGACGCTGCGCGCGGTCGGGATGACCCGTCGCCAGCTGCGCGGGACGCTCGCCGCGGAGGGCATGGTGATCGCCGGTGTGAGCGCGGTGCTGGGCATCGTCCTCGGCCTGCTCTACGGGTGGGCCGGTTCGGCCATCATCTTCGCCGTGGCCACCCGGGTCAGGATCGCCGTTCCGTGGACCGACCTGGCGACCGTCCTGGTGGTGGCACTGGCGGCCGGGCTGGCGGCGTCCGTCCTGCCTGCGCGCTCGGCGGTCCGCACCCCGCCGGTCGCGGCCCTGGCCGTGGAGTAGCGGGGGCGCCGACCTGCGGGCGCGAACCGTCCCGAGCCCCGTCGGGGCCGCGGCGGTCCACCCCGGGTCGGTGCCCGCCGGCCGGCACCGGAACCCTGATCGGGTGCGGATCGCGCTCCTGAACAGCAGTGACGCCCGGCTCGACCTCTGGGTCGAGCCGGGCGTCGTCGTCGGTGAGCTGCGCGGCAGGTTCGCCCTGCTGACGGCCGACCCGACCTGGGCCGACGGGCAGATCTGGGTCGGCGAGGTCCCGCTGGACGACCACCAGCCCGCGGGAGCGGCACCGTTCGTCGCGGGCGCCGTCCTGCGCACCAGGCCGGGCCCGCCCGACCCCGCCGAGGCCGCGGTCCGGGCCGGTAGGCACCTGGCCGTGCTCGACGGCCCCGGTGCCGGGACCGTCATCGCCCTCCCCCGCGGCCGGTGGACCCGGTCCACTGCGGCGAGGGACGACGCCGACCCGGTGGTCGCCGCCGGTCAGAGCGCCCCCGCGGCCCGGGCCGCGGGGGCGTTGCATGCCCGCGGACGACTGGTCGCGGCCGGCCGCGGCAGTCTCCGGGTCGCCCGACGTGCGGGCCGGCGCGACGGCCCGACCGTCCGCCACCTGCGTCCGGGACCCCGCACACCCATCGCCCTGCTGCGCCGCGGCGACCGGGTGCACCAGGGCGGACGGGTCGTCGAGCTGCGTTCCGAGTCGCGGGCGCGCCGTCGCGCCCGGCTCCCGCCCCTCAGGTTCGCGGGCGTCGGGCTGGCGGCGGCCGGACCGGTGGCCCTCGCGCTGACCACGGGCCGATGGGCCTACCTCCTGCTCGCGCTGGCAGGTCCGGCGATGCTCCTTGGCCCCGCGGGGTCACCGCCCGACGATCCGCCACCACCGCCGACGACCGATCTGGCAGGGCTCCGGATGGTCCTCGCCCGACGACGGCTGGGCACGGGAGGACCTCGTGCCGGTGTGGCGCCGTGGTCGCCCGACGGCACGCTCGCCGTCACCGGTCCAGGTGCGGTGCGGGCCGCGGCCGCGCTGGCCCTCGTCGCGCTCGGTGCACCCCCGACGTTGCAGCTCGTGCTGATCACCCGCCACCCGCAGCGCTGGCGCTGGACGAGGTGGCTGGCGCCCTCGACCCGGCTCCCCGAGCCGGACGAGCCCGACACCCTCGTGATCGCGGACGACCCGCCCGACCGCGCCGCGCTCGCCTCCTGGCGCGTGGGCGCGCCGGCCAGGCACCGGCTGCTCGTCGTGGCGCCACCGCAGATTCCCACCTGGTGCTCGAGGTCGCTGGCGACGGGGCCCGACGGTGGCACGCTCACCAGCGCGGACGGCACGACCTCCCCGCACCTGGCCGGCGCACCGGCGCACCAGGAGATCGAGGACGCCGCGCGCGAACTCGCGGGTGCCGCGAGCCCCGAACCGGGAGGCTGGCTGCCGGTCGAGGTGGCTCTCGGTGAGCTGGGAGTGCCGATGCCACGGGCGAGCAGGGTCGCAGCAGCCTGGTCGGCGGCCACCGGCGGACTGCGCGTCCCGGTCGGACGGTCGTCGAACGGCACCGAGCTGTCACTCGACCTCGTGCGGGACGGTCCGCACCTGCTCATCGGCGGCACGACCGGCTCGGGCAAGTCGGAGCTGCTGGTGACGCTGGTGACTGCGGCCGGGCTGCTCTACCCACCGGACCGGCTCGCGATGCTGCTGGTCGACTTCAAGGGCGGCACGGGTGTCGGGGCGGCCGCGGGGATGCCCCATGTCCTGGAGCACCTGTGCGATCTGGAACCGGCGCGGGCCACCCGCACGCTCACCGGGCTCGGCGCGGAGCTGCGCCGACGCGAGCGGCTGCTCGCTGCGGCCGGGGCGGCCGACCTCGCCGACCTCGACCCCCGGGCACCGGGGACGCCGCCGCGGCTGCTCGTGGTGGTCGACGAGTTCAGGGCGCTGCTGGACGAGGTGCCGCCGGCGGCGGCCGTGCTCGCCAGGCTCGCCGCGCAGGGCCGGGCACTCGGCGTCCACCTGGTGCTGGCCACGCAGCGGCCCGCCGGGGCCGTCGGGCCCGACCTGCGCGCGAACGTGGCGGCCCGGCTGTGCCTGCGGGTCGCCGACCCGGCCGACGGTGTGGACCTGATCGGGTCGGACCGTCCCGCGCACATCGACCGGCGCACACCGGGTCGCGCACTGCTGCAGATCGCCTCGGGGGCGCCGGTACCGGTCCAGGTGGCCCGGGCCATCGTGCGCCCGGCACGACCGATGGCCCGGCTGGTGGACGACGTGACCGACGAGGGGCCGTCGTGGCGTCCGTCCGCACGGTCGGGGGTCGATGTCACGACCTGGGTGGCGGCGGCGAGACAGGCTGCCGCGCAGCGTCCTGCGATGCCTGCGCCCTGGCTGCCCGAGCTGCCCGCCCGCGTCGAGCCCGCCCAGGTCCCCGCCGGGCCCGGGCTCGCCCTCGCGCTGGCGGACCACCCCGAACGACTGTCCCGCAGCGGGGTGCGCTGGCAGCCCGAGCGCGGGCACCTGCTGGTGATCGGCTCGCCCGGCACCGGCCGGACGACCGCACTGCTCGCTGCTGGTACCGCCGCGCTGGCCGCGGGCTACCAGGTCCACGCGATCGGGCTGCCCGCCGATGCCGCGCGACGGCTCCGGGACGCCGATCGCGACGATCGCCTCGGGACGCTGACTTCGGCCGCAGATGTGCTGGTCGTGGCCCGTCTGCTCGAGCTGATCAGGTCCGGGCCTCGGCGGCTGCTGCTGATCGACGGCCTCGAGCAGGCGCTCGACGCCCTGGCCGCGCTGGGGCGAGGTACCGGCGGCGACCGGCTGACTCGGCTGTGGACCGGGTCACGCCCGGGCGGACTCGCCCTCGCGGTCGCAACGTCGCCGGGCCCGATGGCGCTGCGTGCCGCCCCGGCGTTCGCCGACCGCCTGGTGCTGGCCCTGCGGGACCGGGGCGCGGAGGCCGTGCTCGACGTCCCTACCGGGTTGGCCGCACAGCTGCGGACGCCGGGCCGCGCGGTCCACCAGGGCAACGGCGAGACGGTCGTGTGCCAGGTGGTCGCGACCCCGCCGGGGACCCCGAAGTCCGCCGGCCGGTCGATCGGCCTGCCCGGCCCGGGGCCGGACCCAGGGCGCGACGCGGTTCCGCGAGCCGCACCACGCCGCCGGACCGCACCGGGCCCGGCTCGGCTGGTCCCGCTCCCGGTCGTGGCCGTGGCACCGCCGGGCGCCGCGGACCGTGCGGGCACGCTCGGCGTCGGCGGCGACACCGCGGCTCCGGTCCGGGTGGACCCGTCGCCGCTGTTCCTGGTCGCCGGGCCGCCCGGCTCGGGCCGGAGCACGGCACTGACCAGGCTCGCGGACGGGCTCGGTGCCCAGGGGCGGCGGCTGCTCGGCCCCGGCGACGTGGACCGGGTCGCGGCCTCGCCTCGGGACTTCGCCGCAGCCGTCCTGGTCATCGACGACCTCGATGAGCTGGAGGCCGGCGAACCCGGGCTGGCCGCCGCGCTGGAGCAGCTGATCCGGGCACGCCGAACCGGCGCCGACGTCCAGGTCGTGTGCTCCACCGGGCTCGAGCACGCGGCGACGGCCTTCCGCGGTCCGACCGCGCTGCTGGTGCGCACCCGACGGCTGCTCGTGCTCGACCCGTGCGCCCCGGGCGCCGCAGACCTGCTGGGCGCACGCGGGACGTGGTTCGCCGATCCGACCGCACGCGTCCCGGGGCGCGGGGTGTTGCGCGAGGGGCGCGGGCTGACCCCGGTGCAGGTGTACTGCCGGGCAGGTGCGCCCCGGTGAGGCACGGCTGCCGGCTCGGCGCACCCCACCGGGGCGTGCCCGCGTCGTATACCAGGTGCCGATCACCCTGAGCACCGGCTCTCGCTCCGTGATGCCCGTCTCACCCCCCTACCCGAAAAGCGCACCATGTCGCCGTGGCACCCGCGCGTGTCGTGATGTGATCGCCAACACTCGGGCACTTCTCGGTCTTGTCGCAGGTCAGAGGCAGTCATCCCGGGAATTCCCTGGTTGACCTGGACATTCGTCCGGGTCTTCGTCGGAGCCGCCCGCGGATTGTGATGCACGACTCACTCGTTACTGGGCCGAAACCTGTCCGTAACCCTTGTGGCAACTGCCGCACACGTGTGAGGCTTCTCCTCGGAGCAAGACATCCCCTCTTTCCCGGCCCGCACCCACCTTCCCCGTGGCTCTTGCGCGGCCTCAATCTAGGAGCACGACTGATGGACTGGCGTCACCGCGCAACCTGCCTCGACGAGGACCCCGAGCTGTTCTTCCCGATCGGGAACACCGGTCCCGCCCTGCAGCAGATCGACGCGGCGAAGGCCGTCTGCCGTCGCTGCGAGGTGGCCGACACGTGTCTGAAGTGGGCCATCGAGACCGGCCAGGACGCCGGCGTCTGGGGCGGCCTGTCGGAGGACGAGCGCCGCGCCCTCAAGCGCCGCACGGCCCGCCAGCGCCGCGCGAGCTGACCTCGTCCGACCGAACTCAACTGAACCGGACAGGCCACCCCACCTGCACCGGCGCATCACCACCTGCACCCGACGCCCGGCCGACCAGGCCGGGCGTCGCTGCATGTGCGGCCCGGCTCCGGTCACCTCACGCGGACGGGGCCAGGCCGCGCCCCGTCGTCGTCAGGCGACGGTCGCCGCGGGCCTTCCGTGCCGGACCCGCAGCTCGATGACCACCGTCGTCCCGCCCGCCGGGTTGGGCAGCCAGTTGATGGAGCCGCCGAGCTCGTTGCGGACGAGGGTCTGGACGATCTGCGTGCCGAGCCCACTGCCGGGACCCTTCTCGGCCGGGACCCCGTTGCCGTCGTCGCGCACCTCGACCCGCAGCAGGTCGTCCTCGCGGCGCACGACGATCCGCACCGTCCCTGCCGCGCGCCCCTCGAAGCCGTGCTCGACGGCGTTGGTCACGAGCTCGGTGAGCACCAGCGCCATCGCCGTCGCGTCCTCGGCCGTGATGAACCCGAACGACCCGTCGACCACGGTGCGCACCTGCGCCCCGTCCTGCGCCGCGACATCGGCCGTCAGCCGCAGGGTGCGACGCACGACGTCGTCGAACTCCACGGTCTCGTCGAGCGTCTGTGACAGCGCCTCGTGCACCAACGCGATGGTCGCGACCCGGCGCATGGCCTCGGCCAGTGCGTCGCGCGCCTCGACCGACGACACCCGTCGGGACTGCAGCCGCAGCAGTGCGGCCACCGTCTGCAGGTTGTTCTTCACCCGGTGGTGGATCTCCCGGATGGTCGCGTCCTTGGTGATGAGCTCGCGCTCACGTCGACGCAGCTCGGACACGTCGCGGCAGAGCAGCGCGGCGCCGGTGCGCTGCCCCTCCTCGGTGAGCGGTACCGCCCGGACGGACAGCGCCACGCCCCGGGACTCCACGTCGACGCGCCACGGAGCCTTGCCGAGCAGCACGAGCGGGAGCGCCTCGTCGACCGAGGTCCGTTCGTCGAGCAGCTCGGTGGTGATCTCGACGAGCGAGTGGCCGACCAGGTCACCGAGCGCACCGAGCCGGTGGAAGCAGGACAGGGCGTTCGGGCTCGCGTAGAGCACCTCCCCCTCGGCGTTGAGCCGCACCAGACCGTCGCCGACGCGCGGAGCGCCGCGTGAGGAGCCGGTCGGGGCGTCCTGGAGGGGGAACTCCCCCCGGGCCACCATGGCGACCAGCTCATCGGCCGCCTCGACGTAGTTGAGCTCCAGCCGGCTCGGGGTGCGTGCCCCGCCCAGGTTGGTCTGCCTGGCCATGACGGCGATCGCCCGGCCCTTGCGGACCACCGGGACGGCTTCCTCGCGCACCGCGTACGAGCCGTACCAGCGGGGTTCGCGCGAGCGCTGCGCACGCTTCTCCACCAGGGCGGCACGCAGCTGGGCGAGCTGTCCCTCGGGGACGTGCGAGCCGACCACGTCGTCGTAGTGCACGGTGGCCCCGGTCGACGGACGGCACTGGGCGACGGCCACGAAGTCGCCCTGGGCGGTGGGCATCCACAGCACGAGGTCGGCGAACGCCAGGTCCGAGATCACCTGCCAGTCCCCGACGAGCAGGTGCAGCCACTCCTGGTCGGGGGCGGGGAGCGGCCCGAATCGATCGGCGAGCGAGGAGAGGGACGGCACCCGAGCAGCCTAGGCCTGCTCCTAGGCTGGTCCCGTGACCACCTCACCTCCCCAGCCGAGCCCGTCCCGCATGGTCGATCCGGCCGGTCGCCCGATCGTGGTCGCGATCGTGCCCGGCCAGCCCGAGCTCGTGGCGCTCACGGCGCAGGCGTGGGGCCGGGCGGTCGGGGCCTCGGAGCTGTACTTCGCCTACGCCGACACCTCACGCGTGATGGTGGCCGAGCACGCGGACGGCTCCGTGGACCACCAGCCGGTGGACCCCGACGGCGCGGACGACGAGTGGCGCGAGGTCGCCACCCAGATCGAACACGTGCTGACCGAGCTGGTGCGCGATGTCCCCTGGCAGTTCCGCTTCCTGGCGGGCCGACCCGACCGCGCCCTCACCCACCTGGCACGCGCCGTGGATGCGAGCGCCTTCGTCGTCGGCACCCGCGCCCCGGGGGCGGGTGCGCGGCTGCGCAGCTGGGTCGAGGGCTCCGTCGCGGTGCGGCTGACCCACCACCAGCACCGGCCGGTGCTCGTCGTCCCGCTCCAGGTGGTCGACTGGAAGGCGCGCTCGCCGTGGGCGTGAACCGCCGACTGCTCGGCCTGGTCGTGGCCGGCGGGGCCGTCGGCACGGCCGTGCGCGCCGGCCTGGAGAACGCCTTCCCCGCCCAGCCCGGCAGCTGGCCGTGGACGACGTTCGTGATCAACGTGAGCGGGGCGTTCCTGCTGGGCGCCCTGCTCGGTCACCTCACGGCCGCCGGCGCCGACGAGGGCGTGCGACGCGATGTGCGGCTGGGGGTCGGCACGGGCGTGATGGGCGGCTTCACGACGTACTCCACGTTCATGGTCGAGGCGGACTCGCTGCTCAGGTCGGGTCACCTCGGCGCGGGTGCGCTCTACGCGGGTCTGGGCGTGCTGCTCGGGCTGCTCGCCGCGGCAGCGGGGCTGAGCCTGGGTCAGCGGACGGGGCGGGGCGCATGATCCTGCTCCTCGTCGCCCTCGCCGGTGGTGCCGGTGCGGGCACCCGGTTCTGGCTCGACACCCTGGTGGCCCGACGCAACCACACCGGGGTCCCGCTGGGCACGGTCCTGATCAACGTCTCCGGCTCACTGCTGCTCGGGCTGCTCACCGGCTGGGTGCTCGCCCACGACGGTGCCTCGAGCCTGCGGGCCGTGGCGGGCACCGGGTTCCTCGGTGGCTACACCACGTTCAGCACGGCGAGCGTCGAGGGCGTGCGGCTCATCCGATCGGGTCGTCCGTGGGTGGCGCTCGCACACGCCGGTGGGATGCTCACGCTCGGTCTGGCCGGCGCCGGGCTGGGGCTGTGGCTGATGGCCGGCTAGACGTTCGCGGGTCCCCACCGGGCGCTGGCAGCGGTCCGCCGACCACAGCCCTGGCGACGTCCGGGACCCGGTGAAATCCTGCGGGCATGATCACGCTGACGGGTACCTGGCAGGTGGACGGGCCGGATGTGCACGCACCGCACGGCGCCGCCACCCTGACGTTCGAGGGCGACGGCATGGTGTTCGGCTGCTCGGGCATCAACCGGGTGCGCGGGACCTGGCAGCTGTCGCAGGACGTCCTGACCTTCGGCCCGCTCGCCAGCACGCTCATGGCAGGGTCGCCGGCGGCGATGGCGGCCGAGCAGGCGCTCCAATCCTTGCTGGCCGAACCGCTCCACCTCGAACCGGGCGAGGACGGCGCCCTCGTGCTGCGCGCGCCGGACGCCCGGTCCGCGCGGCTGGTGCCGGCCGCGCCGTCGCCGACCCTGGTCTAGGACCGACGAGGTCGAGGACCTGCGGGCAGGCGACGGCGCCGACCTCAGGGGTACAGCCCGCGGATCTCGTGCGCCTGCGCCACCCGGCGCACGCCGATCGCGAGCGCCGCCTCGCGCAGCGTGAGCCCGTCCCGCCGGGCGAGCTCGGCGACCGCGTCGTAAGCGGTGCGCATCCGCAGCTCGAGCCGCTCGGAGATCTCGGCCTCGGTCCACCAGTACGCCTGGTTGGCCTGCACCCACTCGAAGTAGGAGACGACCACACCGCCGGCGTTCGCCAGGATGTCGGGCACCACGACGACGCCCCGCTCGGCCAACGCCTGGTCGCCCGCCGTGGTCGTCGGGCCGTTGGCGGCCTCGACCACCCACCGCGCCCTGACCCTGGCGGCTGTCGTCTCGTCCAGCACGCCCTCGACCGCGGCGGGCACCAGCAGATCGACCTCCAGCCCCAGGAGGGTCATGTTGTCGATCGGCTCGGCGTCGTCGAAGCCGACCACCGACCCGGTGGCCGCCACGTGCCGGACGAGC
This sequence comes from Actinomycetota bacterium, assembly GCA_018898235.1. Classification (GTDB taxonomy): domain Bacteria; phylum Actinomycetota; class Actinomycetes; order Actinomycetales; family Cellulomonadaceae; genus Cellulomonas. The sequence continues at coordinate 10,515 of JAHIJU010000240.1, forward strand.
CTGGGCATGTCCAGGCCCTGGGCGTCGAACACGCCGCCGAACTGATCGCTGACCGCGAGCACCCGCGCGCCCGCCTGGTGCAGGAAGACGGCGGCGTGCGACCCGACCTTGCCGAAGCCCTGCACGGCTGCGGTCACCTCGGACAGTGACACCCCGGCGTCGGCCAGCGCGGCGGCGGCGACGTCGACCACCCCGCGCGAGGTGGCCGTGGCCCGTCCGAGCGAACCACCCACGGCCAGCGGCTTCCCGGTCGTGACGGCGGCGACGGTGTAGCCCACGTTGACCGAGAAGGTGTCCATGACCCAGGCCATGGTCTGCTCGTCGGTGCCGACGTCGGGCGCCATGATGTCCCGCTCGGGGCCGATGATCGGCATGATCTCCGAGGTGTAGCGCCGGGTGACGCGCTCGAGCTCGGTCTTGCTGTGGGTGGCCGGGTCGATGGTCACCCCGCCCTTGGCCCCGCCGTACGGCACGTCGACGACGGCGCACTTCCAGGTCATCCACATGGCGAGCGCACGGACCTCGTCGAGGTCGACGTTCGCGGAGTAGCGCAGACCGCCCTTGCCGGGTCCGCGCGAGATGTTGTGCTGCACGCGGTAGCCGTGCAGCAGCTCGGTGCTGCCGTCGTCGCGCCGGAGCGGGACAGCGACCCGCATCTCCCGACGTGGGGTGGCGAGCATCTGATGCATGCCGTCGCTGAAACCGAGGATCTCGATGGCGGTGGCCAGCTGGGCTCGCGCCGTTGCGAGCGGTGAGGGGTCTGACATGGGGACCACCCTGGCACGACGGCGTCGGCGCGCCCAGGGATGGACCCCGTGTCGGGCCGCTCAGTCGAGCGGCTGGCGGTCCGCCCACTCGCCGAGCTCGACCCGCTGACCGAACCAGAACGGCACCTCGAGGCGCACGTGCTCGCGGGCCTTCGTGTTGCGCAGGTCACGCATGAGGTCGACCACCCGGTGCGGCTCGGCGGCCTCGAAGGCGAGCACCCACTCGTAGTCCGAGAGCCCGAAGCTTGCGACCGTGTTCGGCAGCAGATCGGTGTAGGCCGCGGCGGCGCCGCCGTGGTCGCGCAGCATGGCGCCCCGTTCGGCGGGGTCCAGCAGGTACCAGTCGTAGGAGCGCACGAACGGGTACACGCACACGTACTCCAGCGCGGGGGCCCCGGCCAGGAACGACGGCACGTGCTCGCGGTTGAACTCGGACGGGCGGTGCAGCCCGACGACGGACCACACCGGGACCAGCGCCTTGCCCAGCTCACTCGCGCGCAGCCGGTGGTAGGCGGCCTGGACCTGCGGAAGCGTGTCAGCGTGCCACCACACGAGCAGGTCGGCCTCCGCGGTGAGCCCGCCGAGGTCGTACCACCCGCGGATCTCCAGGTCGCCGTCGCTGGTGACCGAGGCAAGGGCCTGCGCCACGAGCTGCTCACGGGCTGCGTCATCGGCGGGCAGCGACTGGCCGAGGCTGAAGACGGAGTACATGGTGTAGCGGACGGCCTTGTTGAGAGCCTCGTAGTCGGCGCTCGTCAGGCCCGCGGCGGCGGGGTGTCCGGGGGCGTGCGGGGCGGTCATCGCGAGATCCTGTCGTTCGGGGCGTGGGGTGGGAGGTCGTCCTCGGAACCGATGACCGGCGTCGCGGAGTCGACGCCGGATCGCCGCCAGCAGCCGCCGACCGGGCACCGGTCGGCCCTGGCGGGCAACGAGCCGACGGTGACGGCCGGCGGGACCGCGGTGCCCGCCGCGCGGGCCCGCTCGGCCGCCGCCCGTTCGAGCATCAGGTCGACGAGGCCCGCGACGAACGCCGGATGGGTCCCGGCCGTCGCCGCACGCACGGCGACCATGCCGAGCGCGGCGGCTGTGCCGAGCGCCTCGGTGTCCAGGTCGTGCACGACCTCCATGTGGTCGGAGACGAAGCCGATGGGCGCGAGCACGACGGCCTTCACCCCGCGACCGGCCAGCTCGGTGAGGCGGTCGTTGACATCGGGCTCGAGCCACGGCTGGGACGGCGACCCGGACCGCGAGCAGTACGCGAGATCCCAGACCAGGTCGCGGCCGAGGGCCTCGCCCGCAGCCGCCGCGACGGTGGCGGCGACGTCGAGGTGCTGCTCGACGTAGCCGGGGCCGTCGACGGTCGAGGCCTCCTGCATCGGGGTCGGGATCGAGTGCGTGACGAACAGCAGCCGCGCATCGTCGGGCGCCGTCCGACAGGCGTCGACGACGGCGTCGACGTTCGCCGCGACGAAACCTGGATGGTTGAAGTAGGCGCGCACCTTGTCGACCACGAGATCGCGGCCGTCGAGCGCCGCGGCGAAGTCCTCCCGGTATTGCCGACATCCGGAGTACGACGCGTAGGCGCTGGTCACGACCGCGAGAACACGCGTCGCGCCGCCGGCGGCCGCCGCCTCGAACGCCTCGGCCGTGAACGGGGCGCTGTTGCGGTTCCCCCACAGCACCGGCACCGGCGTGCCCCGTCGATCGAGCTCGGCCACCAGGGCGGCCTGCAGGGCGCGGTTCTGGCCGTTGATGGGGCTGACCCCACCCCGGGCGTAGTAGTGCTCGGCGACCTGCTCGAGGCGTTCGTCGGGGATGCGGGCACCGGCGGTCACGCGGCGCAGGAAGGGCATCACCTCGTCCGGGCCCTCGGGGCCGCCGAACGAGGAGAGCAGGACGGCGTCGAAGGGTTCGAGCAGATTCGGCACGCGGCCGATCATGGCACCAGGGACGTGGCGCACCCCGCCCCGGACGACGTGACGTTGTCCCGACGAGGTGTCAGGACCAGCTCCCGGCGACCGCGACGGGGCTACGGCCGTGCCGTCGATCCCGCCGGGACCCGTCCGGATCAGGCGGTCGCGCGGGCCCGTTCGGCCTGGACCTGCTCGAGCTCGTCGGCGATGCCGCCCGCCCAGCGCTCGATCGCAGCGAAGTCCCGGTGGTCGCCCTCGCGATTGAGCACACCGGCGGCGGCGACCCGCTCGGCGAAGCTGAGACCCGCGCGGTCCAGCCGGCCACGGAACAGCCGGTGGTCGCGGGCGCCGAGCTGGTCGCCCAGCGCGGCGAGCTCGGTGGTGGTCCGCGCCCCGCTCGACGGCGAGGCCAGACCCGAGGCGAAGAGCCAGAGCGGGCGGGCCTGGAGCTCGGGCCCGAAGCGCTCGACGAGGTCCCGGGCGTCCGGCAGCAGGCTCGTCAGGTAGACCGCCGAACCGACGACGACCGCGTCGTACCCGTCCACCGAGCCCACCTGGGCCGGTTCGAGCAGCGTCGCCCGCTGACCACGCGCCGTGAGCACCGAGGCGATCGAGGCACCGATCTCCCACGTCGCGCCATGCCGTGAGGCGACCGCGAGCAGAACGTTCATCGAGTCGACCCCCTCCCGTGGCGCGCCCGCCGTCCCGGAGGGGCATGGGCTGACGTCCATCGTTGCCGGTGCAGTATGTCCGATTCCTGGGTCAGAAGTCCCAGGCGGGGTCCGCGACGCCATGGTTTGGGATGCCGTGCGACAAGCCCACGACAAGCCCCGGTCAGCCAGGGACAAAGGCGCCGCCGGGGGACGTCGCCGCTGCGAGCGATGCCCGGAACCGCCCGGACCAGCCTCAGCCGGCCCTCAACTTGTCGCACAACCGCGCGAGCTCGGCGAGCTCGGCCCCGTCCAGCGCGGCACCCACGTGCGCCGCGATCGACCGCGCGTGGCGTCGCCCGATGTCCAGCTGGACCGCCCGCCCCTCGTCCGTCAACCGGACCGCGACCCCGCGCCCGTCCCCGGGGACCATCTCCTTGACCACCAGCCCGGCGGTCGCCAACCGGTCGACGAGTCGCGACAGGCTGGGCTGGGCGAGGTAGGTCGCCTCGGTCAGGTCCCGCAGGCGCGCGGTGCCGTGCTCGAAGCCGGTGAGCGTGTAGAGCACGTCGTACTCGCGCAGGCTCAGCGCCCCCCAGACCTGCTCGCGCTCGAACCGCCGCAGGAGCTGGCTCTGGGCCGCGAACAGCGCCTCCCAGGCCGACACCGCCGCACGCACGTCCACCGCAGCCATCACCGACTCCTTCCGCCGGGCCCCAGTCTGACCGACCGCGAGTCGGTGGCCGTCGATACGCTGCCGGTATGAGCGATGTCGCACCCCGCACCACCTACC
>JAHIJU010000510.1 GCA_018898235.1 Actinomycetota bacterium
ATGCAGGTAGGACTCGATGACCCCCTGGTCGGCCGACCGGTCCTGGCGCTTCTTGGCCTTGGCGAGCCCTTTCTCGCGGAGAAGGCGTACCGCCTTCTCCATGTCGCCGCCCGTCTCGGTAAGAGCGCGCTTGCAATCCATCATGCCGGCACTGGTCTTGTCCCTCAGTTCCTTGACCTGCTTCGCGTTTATCTCCGAACCAGACATCTTCATCTTAAACGTCGGCTGGAGACCCCTTCCTTCAGGTGGGGGAGGAAAGCCGACTCCTTCCTTTCTACTAATAATGTTCCGGCACTTTCTAGTAAAGACAAATCTTGGTATTTAGCTGATGCGTGTATTTTAGTTCCATCAAGTTTCTTTAAATCGAAATATCCTGAGCTTCTTCTGCCAAAAATGAAGCACTCTTGTCCAGCCCAAAAAACCTTATCAAATCTTTGGAACCCGTAAATAAATCTAGAAGGATTATTTGGGATGTGGCTTCTATTCCCTCTAAAGAGCTTACGATTGCAGTTTCTGACCTGTTTGATTAAGTAGGAGTTTTGGCTTCTTACCTGTCCGTTTCCCCCGGCTATCACAAAAGCATCGTTGGTGTGTGATTTAGAAAGATTTTGCTCTACCCGTTTGCTCTTGGTCAGGTATCCGTAAGTGTGAGTTACGTCGTTTCCTTCTTCTCTTAACTGATTTACCAATCTCCATCTAACAACATTCATAAAGGCTTCTGCTTTGAACCCTTTTACGGGTTTTGCTTTTAAGATAATCTCGCCAGCAGATACCCCATCGTGACAAGTCTTGCAAAGAGTTAAGAGGTTATCGGGCCTGTCTCCACCTACCCGCCTGGATACGAGATGGTGGGTTTGAAGTATCGGGTCTTTAGACCTTCCTTTGCAGTTCTGGCAAGTGTGGTTGTCCCTGTAAAGGACGTATTCTCTTACATTTGCAAAATCGTACTGGTCCCCTTCTTGATACTCTTTACCGGTAATATCAGGATTCTTGATTTTTTGAACATCGAAAGAGCCTACTTCTACCACGATTTTGGTTACTGGAAGAATTCTCTTCACTTCGTTAATTACCCTTGCGTGGCTGTCGAGTTTATGCTGAATTGAAGGTGCCAACCAGCCTTCTGGTTTTTTCCGGTTAAGGAATCTCGGCTTCCTGTGCCAGACCTTTCGATGTCTCCTGTTTCGCCTGTAAGACCTTCTCTCTGAGTTGAGCTTGACGATATCTGTCCTCAGTTGAACTTCGGTCGAGTAAACTTCTTTCTTCTCGGTGACAGCGGACACCCCGACCTTTGAATATCCGCTATCCACTCCGAGGGTGACTGGTTGTCTGGTTTCGCCAGTTGTATACGTCAACTGAATGGTGAACGGAGTTCTTTTCACCACACGAGCCTTACCCCTTCCAAGAAGCACCCTCGCCTTTCTTGGAGAAGTGGGCATCAGAGGCTCTCCTCTCAAGTTGAGGACGCAAACGGAAGGTACTCTCAAGTCCTTCCCGGCCCGCCCTCTGGCCGTAAGAGTCGCATCGGAGTTGTTACCAGGAGTTTTTAAGCCTGTCTCACTGTCCCGTACCCCACCAGGACTGTTTAAAGAACAGGCCACAGGGCCGCGGACTTGCGAAACACCCGCGGGTGTGCATGTATCTCTTCCCAGTAACTTATGTTCAGCCATTCAGCTAAACCTCCTTGTCAACCAAGAACTCAGAAGTTTTCTTCCAAGCCCCTTCCTTTAGGGAGGGGTGGTTGACTCTCCCGGCTCTGTCGTTATCCCTACGGCCGACTCGTCACCGCCCGCGGGAGCTTCCGGGCCTTCCCGCTCGGCGCCCTCGGGCTGTGCCTCCCCGGTCTCACCCACCACTGTCTCTTCCGCCTTTCGGGCATCCTCCTCGGCCCTCTCTTCCGTCGGGTCCCCGGAGTAGACCGGCGTGATGTCGGGGCCGGCGATATCCTCGGGTGACGCGCTGAAAGCGGGAACGGTGTCCGAGCGCCTGGCCTGCGGCTTGCCCTTCTCCTCCTCCGCCTTCTGCTCCATCTCCTCGGCGAGCCGGACATCCTTTATCGCCTGGCCCTCTATTACCGCGTCGGCCACCACCCTGCAGATGAGGTCCGCGGCGCGAATGGCATCGTCGTTTCCCGGGATTATGTAATCTACCTCGTCAGGGTCACAGTTGGTATCCACCAGGCTCACGATGGGGATACCCAGTTTCCGGCCCTCGGAGACCGCTATCTTCTCCTTCCGCTGGTCCAACACGA
>JAHIJU010000241.1 GCA_018898235.1 Actinomycetota bacterium
CCGATCTCCGCCGGGCCGTACATGCTCAAGTCGTTCGACCCGACCAACGGCGGCGCCACCCTGGTGCTCAACCCCAACTGGACCGGCGCCGTCCCGGCCGTGCCCGAGATCGACTTCGTGTACATCCAGGACTCGAACACCCGCGGCGTCCAGCTCAAGGGCGGCTCGATCGACCTCGCCGAGAACATCCCGCCGAACACGCTGACCCAGTTCACGGGCAACGTCGAGGGCGCCGTCACCCCCGCATTCGGTGGCAACTTCCTCATCCCGAACGACAAGAACGGCGTCCTCACCGACTCCAAGATCCGCCGCGCCGTGTCGATGGCCATCGATCGCCAGCAGATCAGCGACGTGATCTGGGCCGGGAAGGCCAAGCCGCTCTACCAGTTCTGGCCGAACACCTCGAAGCTGTCCAACCCGGTGCTGCCGACGGGCGTCGACATCGACGGCGCCAAGGCGCTGCTCAAGGGCACGGCCTGCGAGAACGGCTGCGAGCTGAAGTTCGCCTTCATGGCCGGTCAGCAGAGCACCGAGGACCTGGCCGCCCTCCTCACCGAGGACCTGGCCAAGATCGGCGTCACCTTCACGCCGGTCCACGCCGAGGGTGGCGAGATGGGCACGCTGCAGTCCGACTTCTCGTTCGGCTTCATCAGCTCGGGCCTGTACGACTACGTCGACCGCGCCGACATCCTGCTGGCCCAGGGGCTGCAGTCCGACGGCGGCACCAACGCCCTGTTCTCCGGCTACTCCTCGCCGGAGATGGACGCCCTCATCGCCAAGGCGATCTCCGCCACGGGCAGTGAGCGCACCGACCTCATGCAGCAGATCAACGAGCTGTTCGGGAAGGACCTGCCGCTCATCCCGCTCGTCGACTGGGCCTTCGTCAACGCCCAGAGCACCGCGGCCAGCCAGTGGGTCACGTTCGAGCCGACCGGGTGGCTGCGCGTGGCCACCAAGACGGCCTGATGTCTCTGGCCACCATGCCGGTCGGCGCCGAGGGTCACTCGGCGCCGACCGGCGGTGACGACCCCGCCGCACCGTCGCCTCGCAGCCGCCGCAACAGCGGGCTGCTCCCGGCGCTCGCGCGTCGGCTCGGGCAGACAGCATTCGTCCTGCTCGCCGTCGTCGTCGTCACGTTCAGCCTGCTGCACGCCATCCCCGGCGACCCGGCCCGGCTGATCCTCGGCAAGCTCGCCACCCCGGACAAGGTCGCCGCCCTGCGGCACCAGATGGGTCTCGACCAGCCCCTGACCACACAGTTCAAGGATCTGGTGGTCGGGCTCTTCCACGGCGACCTGGGCACGTCGCTCGTCTCCCAGACCCAGTCGGTGAACGAGCTCGTCTGGCCTGCCTTCGTCAACTCCATCGGTCTGGTCGGAGCCGCGCTCGCGATCTCCGTCGTCATCGGCGTCACCGTCGGCATCGTCACCGGCATCCGACGCAACGACGGGATCGACCGGGGCCTGCAGGCCCTCATGGTGATCCTGCTGTCCACCCCGCCGTTCATGTTCGGCATGGTGCTGCTCCTGGTGGCACTGCGGACCGGGATCGCACCGGCCGGGGGCTGGAACGGCACCCCTGCGCAGTCGCTGCAGTTCATCTGGCTGCCGGCGCTCGCACTGTCCGTCGCCCTGGCCCCCGTCATCGCCCGCTCGCTGCGGCAGTCGATCCGGGAGACCTTCGCGCAGGACTTCGTCGAGGCCGCGATCGCCCGGGGGCTGCCGCGCAAGCGGGTCGTCCTGCGCCACGTGCTGCCGAACAGCCTGCTGCCGATCATCGGCCTCATCGGCTACAGCCTCGGCGGGCTCATCGGCGGCGCGGCCGTGGTCGAGGTGGTCTTCAACATCCCCGGCATCGGCTCGCGCATGATGGCCGCGGTCGCCTCGCGCGACTTCCCCGTCGTGCAGGGCATCGCGCTGGTCTCAGCCGTCACCGTCATCGCGTTCAACGCACTCGCAGACGCCGCCTACTGGATCGTCGACCCGCGGACCAGGACACCTGCCTCATGACCGCCACCACGCTCACACCGACACCCTCACCCCGCCGCCACTGGCTCCGGCTGCCGCACTGGAGGTTCGCCCAGCGTCGTCCGCGCGGTGCGCTCGCCCTCGGGCTCGGGCTGCTCGCGCTGATCATCCTGGCCTCGATCGTCGTGCCGATGCTCTCGCCCTACTCGTCCACCTCCATCGCCGGCGTGCCGTTGTCCGCCCCGTCGTTCGCGCACCCGTTCGGCACCGACACCGTCGGTCGCGACGTCTTCGTGCGCACCTGGCTGGGCGGTCGCAACGACCTCATGATGGTCGTGCTGGTGGTCGTCGCCTCCTCGACCGTCGGCACCCTCGTCGGTGTGGTCGCCGCCATGGGCTCCCAGCTGACCGACTCGATCCTCATGCGGTTCACCGATGCCCTCATCTCGTTCCCCGGGATGATCATCGTGATGGCCATCGCCCTGGTCTTCTCCGACCTGGGTGCCGTCGGCCCCTTCCCCACCGGGGCCCTGCCGGCCGTCATCGCGATCGTGGTCATCAACTGGGCCTCGTACACCCGGCTCGTCCGAGGCGAGGCGCTCAGCCTGCGCTCGCGTGACTTCATCACGGCCGCGACCCTCCTCGGGTACTCCAAGGCCCGCATCGTCGTGCGGCACCTGCTGCCCAACCTGGCGACCACCGTCGGGGCCTACATGGTGGTCGACGCCATCGTCGCGGTCGTGACCATCGCCGGTATGCCGTTCATCGGTGCCGGCATCCAGCCCCCCGCACCCGAGTGGGGCTCGCTCATGCTCGCGGGCACCACGGTCCTCTACACGTCGTGGTGGGTCACCGTGATGCCGGGGTTGGTGGTCACCGTCTACGGGATCGCGCTGTCCCTCATCGCCGACTCACTGCTCGCCGAGGTCGACGGAGGAGCCCGATGACCCCCGACCTGCTCAGCATCACGGGGCTCGGCGTCGAGATCGGTGGGCTGCCCGTGCTCTCCGACGTCTCGCTGTCACTGCCGTCGCACGGCGTCCTCGGCCTGGTCGGTGAGACGGGGTCGGGCAAGTCGCTCACCTGCCGCGCGCTCGTCGGCCTGCTCGGCCGGATCAACGGCCGGGTCGTCGCCGGGTCGATGGACTTCGGCGGGCAACGGCTCGACCAGCTCGACGAACGCGGCTGGTCCAAGGTGCGCGGTCAGGAGATCGGCTTCGTCCCGCAGGCCTC
>JAHIJU010000242.1 GCA_018898235.1 Actinomycetota bacterium
GACGGACATGACGAAGAAGTTCGGCCGCAAGACCCTGTGGTCAGGCCTGTCCTTCACCGTTCCGTCCGGTGCCATGACGGCGGTGACCGGCCCATCCGGCTCCGGGAAGACCACCCTCCTGAACTGCGTGGGCCTGCTCGAGAGCTTCGAGGCGGGAAGCGTCTCGTTCGGCCCGTGGTCGTTCACGGCGGGCTCGAAGCTCTCGTCACGCCCCTGCTTCCGCGACGTCCTCGGCTTCCTGTTCCAGAACTACGGACTGGTCGAGTCGTGGAACGTCCGCAAGAACCTCATGCTCCCGCTGAGGAACCAGCCGGGGCGGCGCCGACGTGGCAGCGCCGAGGCGATCACCAACGCCCTGGCCCGCGTCGACATGCGCGGCGCCGAGAAGGAGAAGATCTACACCCTCTCCGGCGGTGAGCAGCAGCGGGTCGCCATGGCACGCCTGATCCTCAAGGCCCCGTCCGTCATCCTGGCCGACGAACCCACCTCGGCACTCGACCACGCCAACGCCGACCTCGTGATGGACATCCTCGCCGAGCAGGCGGTGCACGGTGCGCTCGTCCTCATCTCCACGCACAGCGACCACATCGTGCGCCAGTGCACCCACACCATCGCGATGGACAGCACGGTGGCCGAGACACCACAGGGGACGAACCGGACCTCAGGATGAGCCGGCACCCGGCACGGCGCTGATCGGCGGCCCGCGGACCGCGCATGCGGGGTGCCGCGACCGTCGACGACGCCCCCTCCGACCCATGCGGGGCGCCCCGGTCCGGGCTAGGTTTCCGTCATGAGCACCCCTCCCGACGACCCGGCGCCGCGTTCGCTCGGCCAGCTCGTCTCCGACCTCTCAGAACAGGGCGCCCGCCTGGTCCGCGCCGAGATCGACCTGGCCAAGGCCGAGGTGACCGCCAAGGCGCAGCAGCTCGGCATCGGCGTCGGCCTGCTCGCGTTCGCCGGCTTCCTCGCGGTCAACGCCTTCGCGGTGGGCCTCGCGGCCGCCGTGCTCGGGCTGTCCACCGTCGTCGCCCCGTGGCTCGCGGCGCTCATCGTCATGGGTGCCCTGCTGCTCATCGCCGGCATCCTGGTGGCCATCGGGGTCGGACGGCTCAAGGCGGGCTCACCGCCCGTCCCCGAGCTCGCCACGCAGAGCGTCCGGGCGGACGTCGAAGCCGTCACGAAGGGACTCCACCGATGAGCGAGCAGCCCACCACCGCACCCAGGTTCAGCTCCCCACGGACCGTCGAGCTCGAGGCCCAGATCGCCGCGACCCGGGCCGAGCTGGCCGCGACCGTCGACCAGCTCACGTCGCGGCTGGACCCGAAGGTCCAGGCCACCCGCATCGTGCACGAGGCCACCGCACCGGACGTCGACCCGCAGGCGCGCAAGCGGGCCAGGATCGTCCTGGGCGTCGCAGGGGCCGCCGCGGTGCTGCTGGTAGCCGGGCTGATCCGTTCGATCGTCAAGTAGCAGCGCCGGCCCGCGAACGGGCCGGGCACGACGACGCCCGCGGACCTCGTGGTCTCGCGGGCGTCTTCGACGTGTGGCCGGTGGAGCCGACCGTGCTTGGTGCGGGGCTACGGCTGCCGCTGCTCCGGGACTCCGCTGAGCAGCAGTCGAACCTCTGCCTCACGGTAGCGCCGGTGCCCACCCAGGGTCCGGATGGCTGACAGCTTGCCGGCCCGTGCCCACCGGGTGACCGTCTTCGGGTCGACCCTGAACAGGGACGCGACCTCGGCCGGCGTCAGCAACGACTCCGTCTCGACCTGCGATGCGTGCATCGGGTGCCTCCTCTCCACGACCCGCCGGACGGCCTGTCGTGTCGATCACCGCCGGGTCGCCCGTCCTACTGACGGACCACCCGGTCGCGTTCCCATGCCCGCACCCCTGCGGCGCCAGTCATGGTTGCCTGGTTCACAGTGAACCAGGCCGGTGACTCCTGTCTACACCACTCGGGTGCATTCACCCAGTTTAGGGAGTTCGACCCGATTCGTCACAGGACCTCGTGCGGCGCAGGCCGACACGGCGGGCAGGACTGTCACCAGCACTGATGACAGTCACGGTGGCCAGATCCGGGCCGTCACGGCCCCGCAATCCCGGTCGAGACGGGCGAACCACCGGCGCACCGCGCGGGTGAAGCGAGACCCCGGACGACGCCCCGAGCGGACGGCGGTGTCGAAAAGAGTGGGGACCCTGTACCGTTGCTCTGCGGAGAAAAGACACAGCAGCCGGGGCCGCACGTGGAGACACGGTGCCGCCCCGCTTCCACGTTAGAGGGGGTCGATGCCATGGGGCGCGGCCGTCAGAAGGCTAAGCAGACCAA
>JAHIJU010000243.1 GCA_018898235.1 Actinomycetota bacterium
GGGATCATGCTGGTGATCTTCATCGAGGTCGGGCTGCTGTTCCCGATCCTGCCGGGCGACTCCCTGCTGTTCACCGCGGGCGCCCTGGTCGCCCAGCAGAACCTCAACGTGCCGGTGAACATCTGGCAGCTGTCGGGGATCTTGATCGTCACCGCGTTCGCGGGGACCCAGTGCGGGTACTGGATCGGGCGGCTCGTCGGGCCCAAGCTGTTCGACCGCCCCGACTCCAGGATCTTCAAGCAGAAGTACATCGACCAGACGCACGCCTACTTCGAGCGGTACGGCGGTCGCACGCTCGTCATCGCGCAGTTCGTGCCGTTCGTGCGGACCTACGCCTCGGTCGCGGCCGGTGTCGGCCAGATGCCGTACCAGCACTTCGTGAAGTTCAACGGCATCGGTGTGGTGCTGTGGGCGGGCGGTGTCACGTGGCTCGGGTACGCGCTGGGCACCATCCCGTTCATCGCGAAGAACATCGAGGTGCTGCTGGTCGTCATCGTGCTGGTCTCGGTGGTGCCGATCGCGTTCGAGGTGCTCCGCGAGCGGCGCAAGGCCAAGGTGCAGTCGCTGCAGGCGGCCTCGCAGCCGGAGGCGTGATGACCCGCGAGGTGGTCAGCTGGCTGTCCGACATGGACGGGGTGCTGGTGCACGAGGGGGTCGCGCTGCCCGGTGCCGCGGACTTCGTGGCGGCGTTGCAGGCCAAGGAGCGCCCCTTCCTCATCCTCACGAACAACTCGATCTACACCCCGCGCGATCTGCGCGCCCGGCTCGCGGAGACCGGCATCGAGGTCGACGAGCGGGCGATCTGGACCTCGGCCATGGCCACCGCCCAGTTCCTCGCCGACCAGGCGCCCGGGGGCTCGGCCTACGTCATCGGCGAGGCCGGACTGACGACGGCGCTGTACGAGGCGGGCTACACGCTCACCGCCGGACGGCCGGACTTCGTGGTGCTCGGCGAGACGCGCACCTACTCGTTCGAGGCCATCACCCAGGCCATCCGCCTGGTGCAGGCCGGGGCCAGGTTCATCGCGACCAACCCCGATGTGACCGGCCCGTCGGCCGACGGCGACCTGCCCGCGACGGGGGCGGTGGCTGCCATGGTCACCGCGGCCACCGGGCGCAAGCCGTACTTCGTGGGCAAGCCGAACCCGATGATGATCCGCTCGGCGCTCAACCGCATCGACGCCCACTCGGAGACCACCGGGTTCGTCGGCGACCGGATGGACACCGATGTGGTCGCGGGGATCGAGGCCGGGCTGCGCACCTTCCTGGTGCTCACGGGATCGACCAAGCTCGCCGACCTCGACCGCTACCCGTACCGGCCGAGCGCCGTGCTGGACTCGAGCGCCGACCTCGTCGACCAGGTCTGAACCGGCGTTCGCGCCGGTCACGGGGGGTCACTGGGCCCATCGTCCCAGCCGAACGCCGGATCGACGCGCAAAGGTTCGCCCATGGGCAACCGCGAGCTCGCCCAGGTCCTGCGCACCGCCAACCCCTGGTGGAGTCGTCAACGTCGCACCACCTGGCCCGACGACGACGTCGACCTGTCGACCAGGTCGAGGCACGAGCTCGTCGCGGCCAGCCGCGCTGCCCAGCAGCAGCTCTCGGACCTGGCCGGGCCGCCGCGTCCCGGTGACACCGTCCTGGTCTACGGCCCGCCCGGCGTCGGCAAGACCACGGCGGTCAAGGCCCTGCTGATCCAGGTGCTCGCAGATCCGGCGGTGGACCCCCGTGCGGTGGTCTGGGTGCCGGTGCCCGAGGTGGTCGACGACCTGGCGCACATCCAGGCGCACCCGTCGCTGGTCGGCATCCCGGCGTGCGACGGGGTGCGGCTGTGGGTGCTCGACGAGGTCACCGCGGCGACCGGGTGGACGCAGGCGCTCGGCGCGACGCCGCGGGGCGCGGTATTGGCCACCGGGTCGTGCGCCAGCCAGGACGAGCTCGACCAGGTCCGGGCCACGTACCCCGCGTCGGGCGGTGTGCGGATGCTGCGCACGCTGTCGCTCGCCGATCTGCTGATGGCCTCGCCCGGACTCGACCCGGCGACGGTGCGGGCCGACTACCTGGTGGCCGGCGGCTATCCGCGCGCGGCGGCCGAGCTGCGCGACCTCGGCGCGGTGTCCCCGCAGTTCATCGCCCAGCTCATGGCGGGTCTGGGCCGTGGGGTGTGCCCGAACCACCCCGAGCCAGAGGTCCCGCGGCTGCTCGCGGCCGTGTGCGGATCGGCCGATCGGTGCGTCCAGGTGCACCTGGTAGCCGAGGCGCTCGACATCGAGGTGGAGCGCGCCGCCGCCTGCCTGGACCGGCTCACGACCCTGGGCGTGCTGGACCCGGTGCGCGGGTTCGTCGACCCGCTGCTGCACTGGCTCCCGCACCTGGTGGACCCGGCGACCTACCCGGAGCCGACGGCCGAGCACGTCGCGACGTTCTCGCACTGAGACCGGGGTCCGGCCGGGCGGCTTGCCCAGCCCGGGGCTTGCCCGGCCCGGGGCGTGCCCGGCCCGTCGGAGACCCGTCAGGCCAGGCCGAGGTCCGTGAGCGAGTAGAGGTAGTGGTAGGGCACGCCGAGCGCCTCGATCTTCTCCTGGGCACCGGTGGCCCGGTCGACGATCACCGCGACGCCGAGCACCTCGGCCCCCGCCTCGCGGGCGGCCTCGACCGCGGTGATCGGCGAACCGCCCGTGGTGGAGGTGTCCTCCAGCACGACGACC
>JAHIJU010000244.1 GCA_018898235.1 Actinomycetota bacterium
ACCGCGCTGGCCACCGTGCTGCACCTGCACCGCGGCACGCCGTTCGTCTACCAGGGCGAGGAGCTCGGGATGACGAACGCCCCGTGGGCGGACGTCACGGCGATGCGCGACATCGAGTCGATCAACTACGAGGCGCAGGCGCGGGCGGCCGGTGCCGACCCGCAGCGGGTGATCGACGGGCTGCGCAGCCACGGCCGCGACAACGCCCGCACCCCCATGCAGTGGGACGCCGGGCCGCAGGCCGGGTTCGGCACCGGGACCCCGTGGCTGCCGGTCAACCCGAACCACACCTGGCTCAACGCGGCCGCTCAGGTCGACGTCCCGGGGTCGGTGTTCGAGCACTACCGGGCACTCATCGCGCTGCGCCACACCTCTCCGGTGGTGGTCGACGGGACCTTCCACCTGCTGCTGGCCGACGACCCGGACCTGTGGGTGTTCGAACGTCGACTCGAGGGATACCCAGGGCTGCTCGTCGCCGCCAACTGCTCGGGCCGGCCCCGGGCCCTGCCCGCCGAGCTGGACGGCTGGCGGGACGCCGAGTCCGTGCTGTCCAACTACCCGTCGGGACCGGCGGACACCCTGGCGCCGTGGGAGGCCCGCATCCTGCGGGAGCGACCCTAGGCACCCGTCACGCGGCGGGACGCCAGGGAGGGACGGTGGGCTCCGACTGGTGCTGCGGCGTCGACTGGTCGTGCGGCTCGGACCTGGCCGTGGGCCCGTGCCGCTGGTCGGCGCCCCACGACTCGACGGCGTCGCGCTCGGCGGCGAGCCGGGCCGCGTCCGGATGGGTCGGACGAACCTGATCCCAGCCCGGCCGGCGCGCGAGCACGACGAACGGCACAGCGAGCAGTGCGAGGGCGATCAGGGCGAGGAAGGAGGACATGCCCCCAGCCTGCGAATCCCGGCTCGCTCCGACCAGTGGCAGAAACGACACCTGTCGACAAGATGCTGCCACCGTCACTAGGGTCGGGCCCATGCTGCACACGGTCGGGGCCCTGCTCGTCGACGGGCTCGCCATGTTCGAGTTCGGGGTGGTCTGCGAGGTCTTCGGGATCGAGCGGATGGACGACGGCGTCCCACCCTTCGACTTCCGCATCGGAGCCGCGACGCCGTCGGTGAGTGCCGCCGTCGGGGTCCAGGTCCAGGTCACCCACGACCTGGCAGCCCTGGCCAACGTCGACCTGCTCACCGTCCCGGCCACCACCATCCGCACGGGCGACTACGACGAACGGGCCCTCGACACCATCCGCGCCGCCTATGCCCGCGGCACGCGACTGCTCTCGGTCTGCTCCGGCGTGTTCGTGCTGGCCGCTGCAGGAGTGCTCGACGGGCACACCGTGACCACCCACTGGAGGCACGCCGACCTGCTCGCCGAGCTCTACCCCGAGCTGCACGTCGACCCGGACGTGTTGTTCGTCGACGACGGGCAGGTGGTCACCAGCGCCGGGACCGCCGCCGGGATCGACGCGTGCCTGCACGTGGTGCGCCAGGAGCACGGTGCCGCCGTCGCCAACGCCATCGCCCGACGCATGGTGGTGCCGCCCCAACGCGACGGCGGTCAGCGCCAGTACATCGTCACCCCGGTCCCCGAGTGCGACGACGACGCCCTGCGCGACGTCCTCGCCTGGACCACCGAGAACCTCGCCGAGCCGCACACCGTGAGCTCGCTGGCCCGGCGCGCCCTCACCTCGCCGCGCACCTTCGCCCGGCGGTTCGTCGAGCAGACCGGCACCACCCCGGCACGCTGGCTCACCGCGCAGCGGGTGCAGCACGCCCGCGCGCTGCTGGAAGAGACGGACCGCGACCTGGAGTCGATCGCCACCCTGTGCGGGTTCGGCTCCGCCGCTCTGCTGCGCCATCATTTCCGCGCCGCCGTCGGCGTGCCGCCCGCCGACTACCGCACGACGTTCGCCCGACGCTGAGGAACCCCTGGAGCCATGTCACCCGCACCGCGCCCCACGCTGCGCCTGGCCGTCGTCCTGGTCACAGCCGCGCTCGCCCTCACCGCGTGTCAGCGTCCCGACCCCCGCGCCGACGGCCCTACCGCCCCGACCCGCGCCGCGACCTCCGCCGGCGCCCCCACGCCGGTGACCTACCCCTACGAGCAGATCGCGGGTGTCGACCCGGACCTGCTCAGCCTCGACGTGTACGCCCCCGCCGGCGCGGTCCCCGCTGGTGGGCGGGCCGCGCTCGTGTGGGTGCACGGCGGCGCCTGGCAGACCGGTGACAAGGCCAACGACACGATGGCGACCAAGGCCGCCTGGGCCGCGCAGCACGACCACGTCCTGATCTCGGTCAACTACCGGCTCGCCACCGACGGGCCGACCTGGCCCGAACCGGCGCAGGACGTCGCCGCGGCGCTGGACTGGGTGCTCGCCCGCACCGATCAGCTCGGTATCGACCCGGCGCGCGTCGCCCTGCTCGGCCACTCGGCGGGGGCCCACCTGGCGGCCGAGGTGCTGGCCGACCCCGCCTACCTGGCCGCGCACACCCGGCAGCGCACCGACCTGGCGTGCCTGGTGACGCTCGACGCCGCGTCCTACGACCTCACCGCACCCGACCCGGGCATCGCCCGGATGGTGAGCACGGCGTTCGGCGACGACCCGGCGACCCTCGCCCAGGCCTCACCGACACTGCGCCTGCAGAGCGTCGGCGGTCCGGTGCCGGCCACCCTCGTGGTCACCCGCGGTGTGTCCGCGCGGGTCGCCGACGCCACCTCGTACGCGCACGCCGTCACGGCCGCCGGTCCGCACCCGGCCACCCTGGTGGACGCACCCGACGCCAGCCACCAGGACCTCAACGACCTGCTCGGCGCGCCGGGCGACCAGGTGGTGACCCCCGCGGTCGACACGTTCCTTGCCGGCTGCCTGGGCTGAGCGGGCCGCACCGGTCCGTCAGTGCAGCAGCAGCTCCTCCAGCACGTGGTCACGGCCGTCGGCCGGACCGCCGACCGTCGACCGGCCGACCGCCAGCCAGCACGGCACCACGGCGCTCGCGGGAGCCGCCGCGGAACCGCTCAACGTGTCGACCACCACCTGGGCCGCCCGGGTGCCGACCGCGGTGAGCGCCGGGTCCACCGAGGTGAGGAACGGGTCCAGGTCGCCCTCGATGCCCGCCACGTTGTCGAAGCCGATGATCGCCACGTCCTGCGGGATGCGCACCCCGCGGGCGTGCAGCTGGGCAGCCAGCCCGACGGCGATCTGGTCGTTGCCCGCGAAGACCGCATCGGTGCCCGGCGCCTCGGCGAGGATCCGGTCGGCGGCCTCGTAGCCCCAGCGCCGGTCGAACCCGCCGTACAGCACCCGGACCTCGGACCCCGCGGCCTCGGCGCCCCGGACGAACCCCGTGGCCCGGTCCGTCACGGCCTGCAGCCCGGCCTGGGCGGTCACGTGCACGAGGGTGCGTCGACCAAGGCCCTGCAGGTGCTCGGCCGCTAGGCGCCCGCCCTGCTCGTTGTCGGGGACCACGCTGACACCGCCGTCACCGGGCGGGCGGGCGAAGGCGTAGACCGTGAGCCCGGCGACCTCGTGGGGGATCTGCGAGGCGGGGACGTCCGGCCCCTCGCCGATCACGACGACCCCCTCGGCCTGCCTGCCCTGGATCTCGCGCAGGTGCGCGGCGCGCAGGTCGTCGTCGTGCGCGGCGTCGTACAGGATGCTGGTGAGGTTGGCGCCGGACAGCGCCCGGTTGAGGCCGACCAGGACCGGCATGCAGAACTGGCCCGAGGCGTTCTCGGCGAGGATGGCGATGGTCCGGCTGCGCCCCGAGGCGATCGACCGGGCGAGCGCGTTCGGCCGGTAGCCGAGCCGCTCGGCGGCCTCCAGGACTCGGCGTTGGGTCGCCTGTCCGATCCGTCCGGTCCCGTTCATCACCTGCGACGCCGCACCCAAGGACACCCCGGCCTCGCGCGCGATGTCGACGAGCCGGACCGGCTTACCCGTCATGCCGTCGCCCCCTCGAGACCGTCCGGTCCCGGCCCGTGCCGGTGCCGCCCTGCCATCGTAGGGAACCCGGTCGGCGGGACAGACACCTGCCAGCGGTGCTCACCAGGTCCGATGTCCGCCAGCCGGCGCCCGTCGGGGAGCCGGACCTGCGCCGTGGTGCCCGCCGGCACCTGGGCGTGCACCTCGACACGGTCCGGGGCGGTGCGCCGCCAGCCGCACACCGCCGGACCGTACGGGCTGTCCAACCGGGCACCGGCGTGCTCGAGCCCGGGGACCACGTGCGGTGCGAGGGTCAGCCGCTGGTACCCGGGGGCCGCGGGGGCGAGCCCGGCGAGCACCCGGTGCAGCCAGTCGGCGACGGCCCCGAGCGCGTAGTGGTTGAACGACGTCATCTCCCCCGGGTTGACCGAGCCATCGGGCAGCATCGAGTCCCAGCGCTCCCAGACGGTCGTGGCCCCCATCGACACCGGGTACAGCCAGGACGGGCAGGTGGTGCAGGTCAGTGCCGCCCAGGCGGTGTCCAGGTGCCCGGTATCGGTGAGCGCGTCCAGCAGCAGCGGGGTGCCGACGAAGCCCGTGGTGATGTGGTGGCCCGCCTCCTGCACGAGCCGAGCCAGCCGGTCACCGAGCGCGGGCCGCACCCCGTCGTCGACGAGTCGGTAGCCGAGCGCCAGGCACAGGGCCGTCGCACTGGTGAGCGGGCGGCGTTCGACGAACCGGGTCACGAAGGCCCGGCGTACCCGCTCGGCGTGCCCGGTGTACCGCTCGGCACTGCGCACGTCACCGACGGCGCGATGGGCCGACGCCGCGATCCGCAGCGAGCGCACGAGCTCGGCCGTGGCGACCAGGTCCGGATCGGTGGCCCCGCGTGCCGGGTCCTGCGGTGGAGCGGTCGGGTCCAGCCAGTCGCCGAACTGCTCGTCGCCGACCCACACGCCGTCCGCGTCCAGCCGGCCGAGCACCACGTCCAGCCAGGCGTCCATGCTGGTCAGGGACTCGTGCAGCACCTGCTCGTCGCCGTAGTGCCGGTACAGCACCGCCGGCAGCACGCAGGCGACGTCGCCCCAGGCCGCGGCCGGCCGGGCACCCCAGTCGAGCACGTTCGGCACCACGACGGGCACGACGCCACCGGCCGCGCGCTGCTCGGCGCGCAGGTCGGCCAGCCAGGAGCCGAGGAACTCCCGCACGTCGAACAGGAACGCCGCGGTGGGTCCGAACACCTGGATGTCCCCGGTCCAGCCCAGGCGTTCGTCCCGTTGCGGGCAGTCGGTGGGCAGCGCCAGGAAGTTCCCGCGCGCGCTGGCGACGACGTTCGCGTGCAGCCGTTCGAGCATCGGGTCGGAGCAGGTGAACCAGCCGGTGCGACGCAGGTCGGTACCCAGCACGCGGGCGGTGAGCGCGTCACCGGCCCGCGCGGCGCTCACCCCGTCGGCCTGGACGTACCGGAACCCGTGGACGGTGAAGTCGGGCTCCCAGGACTCCTCGCCCCGACCGGCCAGGACGTACTCGTCGCGGGCCGCGGCCTCGCGCAGCGGTCGGGTGCACGGTTCGCCGTCCTCGAGCACCTCGACGTGCTGGAGGCGGACAGTCTCGCCGGGCCTGCCGTGGGTGACCAGGCGGACCCGTCCGACCAGGTTCTCGCCGAAGTCGAGGACGACCCGCCCGGCGGGGGTGAGCATCACCTGCTGCGCCGCGACGTCACGCAGGTGTCGGACGGGCGGGGCGGTGCGCGCCTGCGGCACGGGTCCGTGGCCCACGACGACGGGCGACCACCGCAGGGCCTGGTCCGTGAGCCGCGCGTCGTACCGCTCCCCGACGTACAGACCGGCCGAGCGCAACGGACCGTCCGTGGTGGCCGACCACGTGGGGTCGGTGACCAGCACCGTGGTACCGGCGGAGTGATCGACCTCGAGCTGGGCGGCGACGGCGGGCTGGTCGCCGTAGTGCCGCCGGGCGGCCCCGGCGAAGCCGTAGGACTCGGTGTACCAGGTGCCGGCCACAGCCAGCTCGACCGTGTTGGCGCCGGGGCGCAGCAGGTCGAGGACGTCGAGGCTGTCGTGCACGGCGCGCCACGGCCATGCCGTCCAGCCCGGGGCGAGCACGTCCTGGCCCGCCCGGGTGCCGTTGACCGTGGCCAGGACCGAGCCCAGGGCCGTCAGGTAGAGCCGGGCGGCGACGGGGGCGCCGTCTGCCGGCAGGTCGAGGGTGCCGCGGACCCGGAACGGTGCGGCGACCCGGTCGGGGTCCGCCGCCTGGACGTAGGAGGCACGCCACCCGCCGTCGGGCAGGAACCCCGCTGTGAGCGTGGTCGGCGGGCTCCAGCCGACGGCTCGCCCGTCCGTGGCGTGGACGGTGACCTCGACCTGCACCTGCTCACGGGGGCGCAGCGGGGCGAACGGCCAGTCGACGAGCACGCTTCGCGGTCCGGGGACCTCCACCTGGTGGTTGCCGTCGGCTCGCCTGCAGCGGATCTCGACGCCGGCCTGCTGCCAGTCGGGCGCATCCAGCACCACCCAGCTGAGCCGGGGTCGGGGAACGGCGACCACGCCCTCGTGACCTGGGTGGGCGGACACGGGCTCCAGGTGCGCCGACCTGACCGGAGAACGAGGCATAGCACGATGCTATAGCGCTTTACCATCGATCTGGCTAGGGTGACCGCATGCAGCTCGTCGCCCCCGGCTGGGAGCCCCTCGCCGACGCCTTCGGCACCGCACTCGACCTGACCGGCCCGGGCGGCGGCGCGCTGGCCGTGTACCAGGACGGTGAGCCGGTGCTCGACGTGTGGGGCGGCACCGATCCACTGGCCGGGCGCCCCTGGGAGCCCGACTCGGTGACCCTCGCGTTCTCGGCCGCCAAGGGCGTGGCCGCCGCCTGCCTGCTGCGGCTGATCGACCGCGGCGCCCTCGGGCTCGACGACCCGGTCGCCGCCTGCTGGCCCGAGTTCGCCGCCGCGGGCAAGGCCGCCACCACCGTGCGCGACGTCCTCACCCATCGCGCCGGACTGCCCTGGATCGACCTGGACACCATCCTCGCGGCCACCGACTGGGACCGGGCCGTGACGGCCCTGGCCGCCCAGCCCGCCGCCTACCCCGCACGCGACCACGTGGTCTACCACGCGCTCAGCTACGGGTTCCTGGTCGGGGAGATCCTGCGCCGGACCGACGGGCGACCCATCGGCGACTTCCTCGCCGAGGAGATCGCCGCGCCCCTCGGGCTGCAGCTGTGGTTGGGCCAACCCCCCGAGGTCGAACCGCGCTACCGACCCTCGCTCATGACCCCGGTGACCGAACCGGGCCCGCCCGACCTCACGCTGGCGACCGACCCGCGCGTCCTGCAGGCCATGCACCGCAGCGCTGACCAGCTCACCGACGTGTTCCGGCGCGACGGCGCCCAGGGCACCGAGCCCTTCAACAGTCGTCGGTTCCGGTCCGCGGTGCTGCCCGCCGGCGGGCTCGTCACCGACGCGCGCTCCCTCGCCCGGTTCTACGCCGCCTGCATGGACCCGGTCGACGGCGTGCGGCTGCTGTCGCCCGATCTGCTCGCCCGCGCAGCCGGGAACCAGGCAATCGGGGCCGTGCTCCCGGCCGCCGGACCAGGCCTGGCCGAGCAGCCCGCCGTCTGGGGGCTGGGGTTCGAGGTGAGCCACGAGCCGAACCCCATGCTCGGCCCCGGTTCGTTCGGGCACTCCGGGATGGGCGGCCGGCTCGCCTTCGGCCATCTGCCCACCCGCACCGCGTTCGCGTTCATCAGCCAGCAGATGGCGTTCCCGCCCGTCGGCACGCTCGACCCGCGCTGGCAGGTGCTGCTGCCGGCGCTGCGCCGCTGCGTCGACGCCCCCTGACCGCCCTGGCCCCGCCCGCCCCCTGAGCTTGTCCGGGCGGGGTCAGGGCACCGGGGCCAGCACCTCGACCTGACGCAGGTCGGCCACGCCCTCGAGCAGCGTCACCCGCACCCAGACCGTCCCGGCCGAGACCGGCAGGTCGAACGGCCGCAGCTGGTCGGGCCACCACCAGGTGAGGTCGGCCCGGGCGACGACCGGCGTCCAGGTGCGCCCGTCGGGCGACCCCTCGACCCGCCAGGCAAGCTCGGTCGGGGACGCCAGGAGCAGGGTCCCGAGCACAGGGTCCGCCCCCGGCAGCACGCGCACGACGAGCTCCTGCCCCGCGCACCAGCGCACCGTCCGGGCGCCCACGTCATCCACCAACTCCGGGACGGCGACGCCGTCGAGCGCGGCCCCGACCGCGACGTCCACCAGCAGCGGGTCACCACTGTCGGACAACGAGGACGGTGCGTCTGCGGGGTCCGTCCCCCAGCCGTTCGGTTCGGCGCCCAGCCAGACGTCGAGCCGCACCCCGGCACGCACCCGGTCGTGCGGCAGCACGGTGCTCGACCACGGCCGGCCGTCCACCTCGACCCGGTGCACGTACCGGTCGCGACGGTCGGCTCGGTGCGCCACCACCTGCAACGGATCACGACCGGGCGGGGCGACGACCAGCTCGTCGAAGGCCGGCGGGCCGATCAGCCACTCCCCCGACCCGGGCGCCAGCGGGTACAGCCCGAGCACCGCGAGGAACCACCAGGCCGACAGCTCGCCGTCGTCCTCGTCGCCCGGGTAGCCCTGCCCGATGAGCCCACCGGTGAACAACCGGGCCAGCGCTTCGTGCACCACCAGGTGCCCCAGCCCCGGCGCACCCGCGACGCTCGCCATGAACGGGATGTGGTGCGCCGGCTGGTTCGACGGCGCCCACATGCCCAGCCGCACGTCACGGGCCTCCACCATCTCGTGGATCACCTGCGGGTACGTGCCGCGGACGGCGGCACGCCCCGTCTCCGGTGTCTCGAAGAACCGCTGCAGGTGCTCGACCAGCGCGGGCCGCGACCCGTGCAGCCGCACCAGCCCGGCGCCGTCGTGCGGTACCGAGAACGCCGTGCCCCACGCGTTGGTCTCGGTGTAGCCACCGCCCCACAGCGCCGGGTCGAACGGTTCGACGAACGCCCCGTCCCGGCCCCGGGCCCGGAAGAACCCGTCCAGGTACAGGTGCCGGTAGGCCGCCGCCCGTGAGCGCAGGTACCGCGCCTCGACCTCCAGCTGAGCGCGTTCGGCGCCCGGGCCAAGACCGGTAGCGCGCCGTCCGGCCAGCACGGCCACCCCGAAGTCTGCGAGCGCACCCTCCAGGGTCCAGGACACCGACTCCGGGACGTCGGCCGGCACCCAGCCCCGCAGCATCGCGTGCAGCTGCCCGGCCCGTCCCACCCACGGCTCCGGCGGGACGCACGTCGCATCGCGCAGCGCGGCCAGATAGGCGTCCGCGCCGAGGTCGACCCCGCAGGCCACCGCATCGGCCAGCACCACGTCCAGGCTCGTGCCGACCATCGCGTCGAGGTACCCGGGGGCCGCCCACCGGGGTGTCCACCCACCCTCGCGCGCGTGCTGGACGAAGCCGTCGACCAGGCCCGGCACCAGGTCCGGGGCGAGCAGGTGGTAGGCGGGCCAGACGGTGCGGTAGGTGTCCCAGAACCCGTGGTTGGTGAGCATCGGGCCGTCGACCTCGCGCCACCGCGAGCGCCGCGGACCGTCGGCGGGCAGATCGGCCAGGTGCGGACTGGCGTGGACCGGGCGAGCGTCCTGCGCAGACAGCTCGGTGAGCGAGCTCGGATAGGTGAACATCCGGACCAGGTTCGCCGCCAGGGTCCGCCGCTCGTCCTGGCTCGCGCCGCGCACCTGAACCCGGGACAGCACATCGGCCCACCGCTGCTCGGTGCGGGCCGCGACGGCGTCGAACCCGTCGGCGAGCTCGCGGTCGAGTGCCGCGCCCGCCTCGTCGGTCGACAGGTGGGAGGTCGCGACCTGCACCTCGATCAGCGGGTCCCCGGGCGCGAGGTCGAGCAGCACCGCACCCGCCTGTGTCCGCACGCCGAGCACCGCCCGGTCCAGTCGCAGCCGGAGGTAGAGCCTGGCGCCCGGTGCACCGGGCTCGCCGTCCTCGACCCAGCCGACCAGGTCGCTGCCGGGCCCGTCCGGCTCGGGTCCGCCAGCCGCGACCAGGTCCACCCGGTGGGTGGCGAGACCGCCGAGCCGCAGCACCGGTCGCCGCGCACCGGGCAGCTCGAACCGGACCACCATCCCGTGGTCGCTCGCCGTCGCCCGGACCCGGCGCCCGTCGTCGAGCAGCACGTCGTAGCGGTGCGGGTGCGCCCGCTCGGCGTCGTGCCCGAACGGCTCGCCCGCGGCCCCGACGCCGCCGTCACCGGCCTGCACGAGCAGCGCGCCGCGGTCGCCGATCCACGGGCTCGGGCTGTGCGAGATCGCCACCCCGACGAGCCGGGGCCGGTCCCGCTCCGCCTGCCAGGTGTAGCTCCAGCGCCCGTCGCGGGCGTCGGTCACCGGGGTGACCAGGGTGAACCCGTGCGGGACGGCGA
>JAHIJU010000245.1 GCA_018898235.1 Actinomycetota bacterium
CGCCCCGGGGGCACCGCTCGCCGAGCTGCTGACCGCGGACGTCGACGTCTCGGTGGCGGCGCGCTGGGCGCTGGACGCGGTGGTCGAGGCTGCCCGGACCACCGGTCGCACCGCTCGGGTGCACCTGAAGATCGACACCGGTCTGGGCCGCAACGGTCTGACCCTGCCGATGCTCGACGACCTCCTGCCTGCCGCCATGGCCGCGCAGGCCGAAGGGACTGTGCAGGTGGTCGGCATCTGGTCGCACCTGGCCTTCGCCGACTCCCCGGACCACCCCACGGTGCGCGGGCAGGCCCACGTGTTCGAGCGGGCCGTGGACGCCGCGCAGCGGGCCGGCGCCCACCTGGAGGTGCGGCACCTGGCGAACTCGGCGGCCGTGCTCACGACGCCGTCGGTGCACTACGACCTCGTCCGCCCGGGTCTGGCGGTCTACGGCCTGTCGCCGATCCCGGAGCAGGCCACCAGCGCCGAGCTGGGGTTGACGCCCGCGATGACGTTGACGGCGCAGCTGGCCACGGTCAAGCCCATGCCGGCCGGACGCGGGCTCTCCTACGCGCACGCCTACACCACGACGCAGGACACCACGATCGGCATCGTCCCGCTCGGCTACGCCGACGGCATCACCCGGCACGCCTCGGGATCGGACGAACGACCGGGCGGGCCGGTCCAGGTCGGCGGTCGTCGGCTGTCCGTCGCGGGCCGGATCTGCATGGACCAGTTCGTGCTGGACCTGGGCCCGGGGGCCACCGAGCAGGCCGGTGACGAGGTGCTGCTGTTCGGCACCGGGGCCGACGGCGGCCCGACGGCCGAGGACTGGGCGCAGGTTGCGGGGACCATCTCCTACGAGATCGTCACGCGACTGGGCGCACGCGTCCCGCGGGAGTACGTGGGATGAGCACACGGGCGGTACTGGCCGATGCCGAGGCGACCCGGGCCTTCGGGCGCGAGCTCGCGGCGCGGCTGCGGGCCGGTGACCTCGTGGTGCTCGCCGGTGGTCTGGGCGCGGGCAAGACGACGCTCACCCAGGGCATCGGGGCCGGGTTGCAGGTGCGCGGCCCGGTGGTCTCGCCGACGTTCACGATCGCGCGGGTGCAGCCGTCCCTGGCCGACGGACCCGCGCTGGTGCACGTGGACGCCTACCGGCTGTCCAGCCTTGCGGAGGTCGATGCGCTCGACCTCGACACCAGTCTCGAGGAGTCGGTCACGGTGGTCGAGTGGGGTGCCGGCTGGGTCGAACCGTTGGCCGGCGACCGCCTCGAGGTGCAGGTGGAACGCCCGCGGGGTCGGGTGGACGAGCCGGGGGACGACGCCGCAGCGGGCACCCGCGTCGTCACGCTCACCGGCATCGGCGGTCGATGGGCCGGGGTCGAGCTGCCGGGCGACCCGGTGGAGGGCTGAGCCGTGCCGATCCTCGCCCTGGACACCTCCGTCGGAGCCATCGTGGCCGTCGTCGGCGATGACGGTGCCGTGCTCGCCCGAGCCGGTGAGACAGTCGCCCGCCGGCACGCCGAGCTGCTCGCCCCCCTCATCGACCGCGCGCTGCACGAGGCCGGGCTACGTCCCGGCGACCTGTCGGCCGTCGTGGTCGGGACCGGGCCCGCGCCGTTCACCGGGTTGCGCGCGGGGCTGGTGACAGCCCGGACCTTCGGTTTCGCGCTGGGCATCCCGGTGCTCGGGGTGCCCAGTCTGGAGGCGCTGGCCCTGCGGTCGCTGGACCGGCTCGACCTCACCGACGCCCCGGCCGATCAGGTCCTCGTGCTCACCGACGCGCGGCGCCACGAGGTGTACTGGGGTCGCTACGTGCGGGACGAGGCGCTGGGCGTGCGCGCGGTCGCCGGCCCCGACGTCGGCCCGGCCCCCTCGCTCGACGCTGCGGGTGCGGTCGTCGTCGGGCCGGCCGCCGGAGCGCTGGGGGCGCCCGTGGCCGAGGGGGACGACGCGGTCGACCCGGTGGCGCTGGCTGCCCTCGCACTGGCCCGGCGGGCCCACGGGGTGCCGACGCCCACCGAACCGCTGTACCTGCGCCGGCCCGATGCGGTGCCCTCCGCGGCGGCCACGCGGGTGCTGGGGTGACGTGGACGCTGCGTCCGCTGGTCGCCGCGGACCTGCCCGACCTGGAACGCCTGGAGGGTGAGCTGTTCGGCGCCGCGGCCTGGTCGCCCGCCTCGCTCGCCGATGAGCTCACCGGGCCGGGCCGCACGTACGTGGGCGCCGATGAGGACGGGGTGCTCATCGGCTACGCCGGGCTGTGGTTCGACGGGCAGGACGCCCAGGTGATGACGATCGGCACCGACACCCGACGGCAGAACCGGGGGGTCGGTCGCGGCCTGCTGCGTCGCCTCGCCGAGCTTGCGCGGCAGCAGGGGGCCACCCAGCTGTTCCTGGAGGTCCGGGTCGACAACGACCCCGCCGTGCACCTGTACGAGTCGGAGGGCTTCGAGCGGCTCGGCCGACGTCGTCGCTACTACCAGCCGGAGGATGTGGACGCGTGGACGATGCGACTGGACCTGACCTCATGAGCCCACGCGACCAGGTGCTCGTCACCCCCGCCGCGCTGGCCGCCGAGCTGGCCGCCGGCCCGCCCCCGGTGCTGCTCGACGTGCGGTGGGCGCTGGGGCGCACCGACGGGTACGAGCAGTACCGGGCGGCGCACCTGCCGGGTGCCGTGTTCGTCGACCTCGATCGCGAGCTGGCGGGACCCGCGACGGCGCAGGCCGGTCGCCACCCGCTGCCGGACCCGGTCGAGCTGCAGGCGGCGGCCCGCCGCTGGGGGCTGCGCCCCGACTCGCGCGTCGTGGCCTACGACGCGAGTGGTGCGATGGCGGCGGCGCGCGCCTGGTGGCTGCTGCGCTGGGCCGGCCTGACGCAGGTGCGGCTGCTCGACGGCGGCCTCCCGGCGTGGGTGGCCGCCGGCCTGCCCGTCGAGGCGGGGGAGCGCACGGCCGAGCCGGGGGACGTGGTGCTGCACCCGGGGGCGGTGCCGACGACGGACGCTGACGGGGCCGCCACCTGGACGGGGGTGCTGCTCGATGCGCGGGCCGGTGAGCGCTTCCGCGGCGAGGTCGAGCCGGTCGATCCGCGGGCCGGTCACGTGCCTGGTGCGGTGAGCGCGCCCACCCAGGGCAACCTCGACGCCGTCGGCGCGTTCCTGCCGGACGTGCAGCTGCGGGCCCGGTTCGCGGCGCTGGTGCCGCCTGGTGCACCGGTGGCGGTGTACTGCGGGTCGGGGGTCACCGCCGCGCATGAGGTCGCGGCGTTGGCGGCCGTCGGCCTTGAGGCGACGCTCTACCCGGGCTCGTGGTCGCAGTGGTCCGCGGACCCCGCGCGTCCTGTGGTTACCGGGGCGTGCGGGACGGGCCTCAGCCCGTCGTGACGACCGTCGAGTCGCTGTACTCCTCGGTCAGTCCGTGCGGCGTCTTCTCCCAGCGGTGCGGGTCGAACATCGCCTGCCAGGCCGCGCGCCACGCGGCCACGGCGTGCCCGCACCAGTACAACGGGTCGAGCAGGGCGAAGACGGCGATCCGCCAGGAGTAGCGCCGCCATGCGGCGATCCCGGAGATGAGGATCATCAGCCCGGTGCTGGCGAGCAGGTTGATGACGCCGGCCAGCCACAGCCAGTGCGGGAGCGGTCCGGTGGGGCTGGGCAGGCCGAGGGTCGTCACGACGGTGAGCGCGACGGCGAACGGGTAGGCCAGGAACGCCAGCGGGGTGCCCAGCACGAGACCGACCATCGTGATGCTGCCCCGCAACCCGGCGGCGTGCAGCCAGCGCACCGGGTGCCGCAGGTTGACGGCAGCGGTCATCATGTAGCCCTTGATCCAGCGGGTGCGCTGGCGGATCCAGGGCGCCACGTTCGCGGTGGCCTCCTCCCAGGTGACCGAGTCGATGGTGCCGACCCGGTATCCGGCGGCGTCGACGCGCAGCCCCAGGTCGGCGTCCTCGGTGACGTTGTACGGGTCCCAGGCGCCCACCTGCGCCAGGGCGAGGGTGTCGAAGTGGTTGGACGTCCCGCCGAGCGGGATCGGGATGTCGAGCCCGTCCATGCCGGGCAGCATCGCGTCGAACCAGTGCGCGTACTCGACCGCGAAGAGGCGGGTCAGGACGTTGTAGTCGGCGTTGAAGTAGTTGAGCGCGGCCTGGACGCAGACCAGCGGCCGGTCCGGTGCGATGCCGTGCGCGCGTTCGACGTCGTCCCGGCGGAACGCCTCGACGGCCACCCTCA
>JAHIJU010000246.1 GCA_018898235.1 Actinomycetota bacterium
CGGCCCCAACTCGCCAGATCGAGAACAGGTGGTGGTCGGTCCAGTAGCCGTAGTCGTAGTGGCCGACCCGTGATCCGCCGGCCTCGATTGTGAGTTGCTCGGCGGGGTCGAAGACGATCATCACGTGACCTACGCGATTCGGCCCGAGGTAGCTGTCTGTGAAGATCAGGTCACCGGGCCGCTCCTGGCCGAGCGGCACCCGGTAGCCGTTACCCCGCGCGACCCAGTTCTGCTGGGCAGCGGCGGTGCGGGGCAGGGTGACGCCGATCTGCGCGAAGGCGGCGCGGGTGAAGGCGGAGCAGTCCCACGCGGAGGGCCCGTTGGCGCCATAGACGTACGGCTCGCCGAGTTGGGCGGTGGCGAACTCCAGCACGGTGGCGACCTGCTGGTTCGGGAGCGCTTGCAGGGCCGGGTTCCCCTTCCCGTCGATGCCACAGTCGGACGGGTCGCCCGCGACCACGCCTCCTCCATACGCGGCGGCGTAGTACAGGACGTCGTTGACGTACCAGTCGGCGTGGTTGTACGCGAACAGCGCCCGTCGCACGCCGTCGATGCCGGCGGTGACCCCGGAGGCGGTCAGGTAGTTCGCCGCGCTCATCACCGAGTCGGCGTCGTTGCGGATGTCGGCGCGCCCGTCGCCGGAGCCGTCGATGCCGTACCGGGCCCAGGTGGCCGGCATGAACTGCATCAGCCCCTGCGCGCCGGCCGAACTCGTCGCGCTGGCGCGCCCGTGGGAGGTCTCCTCCATGCCGATTCCGGCCAGGAGGGTCCAGGGCAGGTGGTACCTGTCGGCAGCGGCGACGTAGAGCGCCTCGACATCGTCGGGGATGGACGCCGCGGGGTTGCGCAGCGACGCCAGACGAGGGGTGCCGGGCGGTGGCAGCGCGAACCCGACGCCGCCCTCGCCGGTCGGGTCACCATCGGTGAGGTGCACCGCAGAAGCCGAGGAGTTGTCCGGCACCGTGCAGACCGTTTGCGCGGCCCCGCCGGAGAAGGTGGACAGGACAACCGCCGCGCCCATCAGCACCAGCGCGACGGGCAGGCCGAGCACCACAACGGCCCCGACGACGACCCCCTTCACGCCGCACCGGCGATGGCTTCGTTGGTCCAGGTGAGCTGCTGCTCGACGGGGTGCAGGCGGGTCTCGACCTTGTACGGGTGTTCTCCGACCATCCACAGCGCCCGGTCCTTGCGTTGCATCGCCCACCCGGTGATCGCCGGGGTGGCCTGCGGGCCGAGGCCGAGCATCGCGTCCAGGTCGTGTGCGATCTCCGGCTTCTGGCCGTGCAGGATCTTGATGTCTGCCAAGTGCATGAGGTCGCGGGCGATGTTGGCGGCCTGGGAGCCGACGTCACCGACGGTGAGCATGTCCGAGGGCTTGTGGACGTTGGCCCACTGGATGTCACCGCCCTTGCCGGCCACGCCGCGGGAGAGGCGGAAGTCCTCGTCGAGGGACTTCACGGCGTCCACGCCCAGGCGCATCACCTTCCACACCTCGTCGCGCACGACGATTCGCAGGTCCCCCAGTGGGGCGATCTCACGCATGCCGCGGCCCCAGGAGTTCAGCGCGAGCAGGGCGATGCCGATCGCCTCGTCACCCAGCGGGCTGAGCCGCGACAGAGACAGGGACTGGATGGGGGCGGACCAGTCGACGGCGATGTTGGTGTGGTCGTCGAACAGCCCGGCCAGCGCCCCGGACACGAGCTGGCCCAGTGCGTCGCGCAGCAGCCGGGACTCGTCGAGGAACTGCTGGCGGGTGGCGTACCGGCACTGCTCGACGAGCGCGTCGGACGGTTCGTCGAGGTGGTGCCACAGCCTTGGGATCGTCGTCTCGGTGAGGGTCGATGCTGCGTGGGCGTAGCCGGTGAGGTCCCGCAGGGCGGTCTTGACGATCACCTCCTCGGACGGACCGAACGGGACGCGCTGCTCGCCGATCCGCTGGCTGCCGACCAGACCGCGCACGAGCGTGAGCCAACGGGAGAAGACGATCGCGGCGCGCTGCTGCGCCTGCCGGGCGTCGAGCCGGTCCCACCCGTCGCCGAGGGGTCCGAACGCGAGCGGGTTGACCCGGGCGGGCATGCCGGGGCCCAGCGCGATGGGGTCGACGCCGAAGAACCGGCACAGCGGCTCGTACTCGTCCTTCGGGTCGCCGAGGATGAGGATGCGGTAGCCGAAGTCGGTCATCCGCAGCGCGAACGCCTTCGTCGTGGCGGACTTGCCGGTGCCGGGCTTGCCCATGGTGATGACGTTGGCATTGGTGACGGGGATGTCGTCGCGCAGCACCCAACCGATCGGGTCGGCGTAGAACGCGGTGCCGGACATCGTGTCGGCACCCATCTGAGCGCCGGTCTGCGGCAGCCCGGGTCCGGCGACGAACGGCCAGAACGCCCCGGCCTGGTCGGAGGTCATCTGGTACGACACCACCGGCGCCGACGCCGGCGCCCAGCCGCGGTCTCGTCGGCGCCGTCCGCGCGGGGGGACGTGCCGGAACAGCCGGTCGGGGGACGACGCCACCGGTGGGGCAGGCATCGTGGGCAGGTCGTGGCCGAAGTCGGCAAGCAGGCGGAACACGTCCCGGCCGGTCGTCCCCCCGCGGGTGCTCATGCGTCCCCCGTCCGGGTCAGGCTCACGCCGAGGGGGACGACGGAGGCGGCGAACGCGACGTCGTGGCTGACGTCCAGCCGCAGCGGCGCGAACCCGGCCCGCCGGATCGAAGCATCCAGACGGCGCCCGTACTCGGCGACCCGGACCGTCTTGGGCACGGTCACCGTGCAGACCGCATAGGGGCGGGTGACCGCGCTGCCGCGGGCCTGCTTGGCCTCCAGGGCTCGCACCTGCGCGGCGGCGTCGCGGACCTTCGTCGTCGAGCGCATCCGCGCCCGCTCGCGCAAGCCCTGCCCCATGTCGGCGGCCCACTCCCGCGACGCGGTCTGCCGGGCGGCCTTGGCCTGGCCGAGGATCGGGAACGCGACGAGGAAGCTGCGCCGCTCTCCCGGCTCGGTCGGAGTCAACACCGGGGCGAGCGCGCCGAGTACGGCGCCCTTGACGGGGAGCTTGATGGTGGCGCTGATCGAGTTCCACGCGTCGTGGCTGTAGTGCCGGGCGACGACGTCGGCGCCGGACGGGCCGGCCATCGCCCACGGGACGTCTGCGGCGACGCCCTCACCGTGCGCGGCGGCAAGGAGTGCATCGATGATCTCGGCCCGATCGCTGGGCGCGAACCCGGTGCGACAGGCTACGGCGAGCTCCGGGCTGGTCAGCCACCTCACGCTGGCCGCCCCGAGCCCGCCCTTGAGCTGAGCCTCGACCTCCCCCATGAGCCCGTACAGGACCTGAGCGCGGCCCTCGACCCCACGCCCGGCCTCCCGTGCCGCCTTGGCGATCCGGGTCTCGGGCACGACGATCGTCACGAAGGCCTCGGTGCGCACCGACGCCTGCGTCAAGACTCGATGCAGGTCATCGTTGATCGCCTGCACCTGCGCCGGCCCGTCCGGGCGGCGGTGCCGGCGGATCCACTCGTCGCGCTCGGCGCCGTCCTCCGGGACGGTGCGCACAAGGATCAGGACTTCGTCGATCAGCTCGGTGCGCCCGGCCTGGTCGATGAGGTCCGCGAGGCCCTTGGCCATGCGGGCCCGGTCCTCGACTCCGCGCATGCCGATGCCGGGGTGGACGATCGCGGCGGTCGCCGCCCAGGTGCGCGCGACGTGGTTCTGGATTAGCGCGACCCGCGCGGCCGTCAGCCCGATCGGCAGGCCTTCGTGGATCTCGATGCCGGACAGCGATCCGGGCAGGTCCACCGCGGCGAGGTCGTCGGCCTGCCCGCGGGAGGCTCGGGCACGGAACCGGGTCCAGCCGGCGAGCTCGCCGACCGCGAACGCCGTGCTGGCCACCAGCCAACCCAGGGCCGAACGGCCGCGCACCGGGACCACGGTCACCACCGCGACCGCGCCGGAGATCAGCAGCAGCACGGCGGCCGACGCCCACGCCTGCCGGCTCAGCGCCCACAGCACGGGCAGGACGCAGAGAGCCAACACGGTCGCCTGCCAGCCGGTCAGTCCGAACGGGAACCAGCCGATCCTTGCCCGGGAGTACTCGTCGTAGACCTGGCTCATCGCGGTGAACCTTCCTCAGACGACGACCGCAGCGGCGGCGGCCTCGGGCGCGGCGGCTGCTCCCCCACCAGCACCACCCGCGGCCCCGCCCGGGGAGCCACCCACGGGAGGCTTCCCGGCGACGCTGGGGCTGGGACCGAAACCGGGGTCGTCGTCGGGCCCGGCGCCGTTGATGTCCGGGGTGTCGTCGTCCCGCGAGCGGCCCCGTTGACCGGGCCGGGACCGGCTGCCGGAGAAGTCGGGGATGTAGGTGTTGTGACCGACGCCCATCTGGTTGGTCAGGTCCGCGCCGAGTGCGGCTCCCTGACTGCCGAGGCTCTGCGCCATCCCCCAGCCCTGCGCCAGCGTCTGGCCTCCGGCACCGAGGGCGCCGAGGAGGCCGCTCGCGGAGCGGGTGAACCGCTCGTTGGTGGCCGCCTCCGTGGCGCCCTCGCCTCCGGACTGCCCGGAGGCGTCGCTGCTGGAGGCCGCATCCGAGGCGCCGGCGCCGTCCCCCCTCCCGTTCAGGAGGCCTTGCCAGCCGCCCTGGGCGGCCAGGCCGGCGCGCATGGCCGAGCCGGAGCTCGTCCCGGGGTCGACGAACGCGAGCAGCTTGAACAGCGCCAAAGGCGCGAAGCTGCCGACGAAGATCAGCACCACACCCGGCACGGCGGTGCCGATCGCGGTCTGCAGCGAGTCGGTCATCGACAGGGCCACG
>JAHIJU010000247.1 GCA_018898235.1 Actinomycetota bacterium
CACACCGCACTCGATCTCACGGCCGACCACGGCCGCCTCGACGATCACCTTCGGGTCCACCGCCTGCGCCGTCGCGAGCGCGGCCGTCAGCTCGTCGACATCGTCGACCCGTGAGATGCCCAGGCTGGACCCCGCACGCGCGGGTTTGACGAACACCGGCAGCCCGAGCCGTCCGAGCCGGTCGAGCACCGCCTGCGGGTCGTCCCGCCACTGGCTCGGCAGGACGACCTCGAAATCCCCCACCGGCAACCCGTGGCCTGCGAGCACGACCTTCATCATGTGCTTGTCCATGCCCACGGCGGAGGCGAGCACCCCCGAACCGACGTACCTGACGTCGGCGAGCTCGAGCATTCCCTGCACCGTGCCGTCCTCGCCGAACGGTCCGTGCAACAGCGGGAACACCACGTCCACCGTGCCGATGCCCCGGGGCACCTTGCCGAGCTCGAGCGCCTGGACCTCGCGGTCACGGACCCCCTGCGGCAGCACCACATGCGTCCGGGTGTCCTCGACCTCGGGCAGTCGGTCCCCCCGGATCGACCACCGGTCGGGGTCGTCGTCGGCGAGCACCCAGTGACCCTCGCGGGTGATCCCCACCGCGAGGACGTCGTACCGCTCACGGTCGATCGCCCGCAGGACGCCGCCGGCGGTCGCACAGCTGATGGTGTGCTCCCCCGATCGCCCCCCGAAGAGCACGAGAACGCGAGGGCGGGCCGAAGCCGGCTCGGCGAGGACGGGGAACGGGGCTGGTGTGGCATCCATCGCGACCGACCCTACCGTCGCAGCGGGTGCCTGCTGCGCCGCGTTCAGTGCTGCGCGCGTCCCTCCGCCCGGCGGGGACGGGACAGCAGCCGCGGCGCGAGATCGTCGAGCGGGAGGGTTCCGTCGAGCACCTCGACGACGCTCTCGGTGATCGGCATCTCGACACCCAGCCGGCGCGCCAGGTCGAGCACCGGACGGCAGGTCTTGACCCCCTCGGCGGTCCCCCCGGTCGCCGCGACGGCCGCCTCCAGGGCGAGTCCTTGGCCGATGAGCGTGCCGAGACGGTGGTTGCGCGAGTCCGGGGAGGCGCAGGTGGCCATCAGGTCGCCCATCCCGGCCAGTCCGCCGAAGGTCTGGGCGTCCGCCCCGAGCGCCAGACCGAGCCGGGTGATCTCGGCCAGGCCGCGGGTGATCACCGTCGCCATCGTGTTGAAGCCCAGGCCGCGGCCCTGCGAGATGCCGACAGCCAACGCGATGACGTTCTTGACCGCCCCGCACAGCTCGACGCCCACCAGGTCCGTGTTGGTGTACGGCCGGAAGTAGCTCGTCGCGCAGGCCGCCGCGACCGTCTCGGCCGTCGCCCGGCTGGTCGAGGCGACGACCGTCGCGGTCGGCTGCCGGTCCGCGATCTCGTGCGCGAGGTTCGGACCGGAGACGACCGCCAGCCGTGCCTGGGGAACCTGGAGGACCTCGCCGATCACCTCGCTCATCCGGGCATCCGTGGACAGCTCGACGCCCTTCATGAGCGAGACCACCAGGGTGCTCGGGCCCAGCCGACCGGCCAGCGGCGCGAGCGTCGCCCGGGCGCTCTGGGCCGGGACGGCGACCGCGACGAGGTCGGCCCCGTCGACCGCCGCCACCAGATCGGCCTGCGCGCCGACGGCGTCCGGCAGCCGCGTCCCGGGCAGGTACGACTCGTTGCGGTGCTCGGTGGCGATCTGCCTGCAGACAGCGGCATCACGGCCCCAGACCGTCACCTCGCAGCCGGCGTCCGCGAGCACCGCTGCGAAGGTGGTCCCCCAGCTCCCGGCGCCGACGACGGTCGCGCGCACACTCACGGCTGGGCGGTCCGTTCGCCGGTGCGCAGGTCGAACACCGCATCGGGGGCCGGCTCGTCACGCAGTCCGGCGACCAGCCCGGTCATCGACGCCATGATCCGCGAGGTGGCCTCACGGATCACGGTCGCGTCGCGCGGCCGGTCGTAGAGGTCCGACAGGTCCACCGGCGGACCCGCGGCCACATCGACCCGTTTGCGCGGGAACGGTTTGAGCACCTTGGAGTACGGAGCGAGCACCCGGTGGGCGCCCCACTGCCCGACCGGCACCACGGGGGCCCGGGTCGTCAGCGCGAGCCGCGCCACACCGGTCTTGGCGACCATCGGCCACAGGTCGGGGTCACGGGTGAGGGTGCCTTCCGGGAAGACCGCCAGGCACTCACCGGCGGCCAGGGCGGCAGCCGCGAGCTCGAGGGACTGGCCTGCCTGGGCAGAACCACGCGCGACGGGAATCAGGTCGATCGATCGCATCACCCGCCCCAGACCCGGCACCCGGAACAGCGAGTCCTTCGCCATGATGCGCGGCGCGTAGCCCGCATCCCACAGAAAGTGGGCGAAGGTCAGCGGGTCGAGCATCGACACATGGTTGACGGCCGCGATGAACCCGCCGTCGCGCGGAAGGTGCTCGGTCCCGCTCCAGTGCGGCCGGGTCATCGAGTACAACGCCGGACGCACCACCCGGGCAACAGCACGGTAGGTCCGGTTCGACCGCTCGGGGGATGGCACGGCAGCCGATGCTACCGGTCCACGCCG
The DNA here is from genome assembly GCA_018898235.1 of Actinomycetota bacterium. GTDB lineage: Bacteria > Actinomycetota > Actinomycetes > Actinomycetales > Cellulomonadaceae > Cellulomonas. The sequence continues at coordinate 2,567 of JAHIJU010000247.1, forward strand.
GACCGGCCATGCCCTGCCCGGTCGGTGCCGCCTCAGCGGGCGCCGGGCTCCCGGCTGAACTGCGCCCCGAGCGCCTCGAGCTTGGCCGCGAACTGCTCGTAGCCGCGGTCGATGAGGCTGATCCCCCGCACGGAGGACTGCCCCTTCGCGGTGAGCGCCGCGATCAGGTGGCTGAACCCGCCGCGCAGGTCGGGGACCTCGATCTCGGCGGCGGTCAGGGGCGTGGGGCCCGAGATCACGGCCGAGTGGTAGAAGTTCCGCTGCCCGAACCGGCACGGGCGCCCCCCCAGGCACTCCTTGTAGACCTGGATCGTCGCCCCCATCCCGAGGAGCGCGTCGACGAACCCGAAACGGTTCTCGTAGACCGTCTCGTGGACGATGGACAGCCCGCGGGCCTGGGTGAGCGCGACGACCAGCGGCTGCTGCCAGTCGGTCATGAACCCGGGGTGCACATCGGTCTCGAGCTGGATCGAACGCAGGTCGCCGCCCGGGTGGAAGAACCGGATGCCGTCGTCGTGGACAGTGAACTCCCCACCGACCTTGCGGAAGGTGTTGAGGAAGGTCGTCATGTCCGCCTGACGCGCACCGCGCACGTACACGTCGCCGCCGGTCGCCAGCGCGGCCGACGCCCAGGACGCCGACTCGATCCGGTCGGCCAGCGCGGTGTGCGTGAACCCGACGAGCTTGTCGACGCCCTCGATCCGGATCACCCGGTCGGTGTCCACCGAGATGATGGCGCCCATCTTCTGCAGCACGTTGATCAGGTCCATGATCTCGGGCTCGATCGCCGCGTTGGCCAGCTCGGTGATGCCCTCGGCACGGACCGCCGTCAGCAGGAGCTGCTCGGTCGCCCCGACGCTCGGGTAGGGCAGTGCGATCTTGGTGCCGGTCAACCGCTGCGGTGCCGACAGGTGGATGCCGCCGGGCCGCTTGTCCACCTGCGCCCCGAACTGCCGCAGGATGTCCAGGTGGTAGTTGATCGGCCGGTCGCCGATGCGGCAGCCACCCAGGTCCGGGATGAATGCCTCGCCGAGCCGGTGCAGCAGCGGGCCGCAGAACAGGATCGGGATGCGGCTGGCCCCGGCCAGCGTGTCGATGTCGGCCACCAGCGGTGACTCGACGTCCCGCGGGTCGATCCGGAGCACACCCGACTCCTGGTCACCGTCCACGCGGACGCCGTGCAGCTCGAGCAGCGAGGTCACCACCGCGACATCGCGGATCGTCGGCACGTTGCGCAGCTCGCTCGGCCCCTCGCCGAGCAGCGCCGCAACCATCGCCTTCGAGACGAAGTTCTTGGCACCTCGCACGGTGATCTCACCGTGCAGCGGGTTGCCACCGTCGACGTAGAGCAGGTCGTCCATCCGGCCATCGTCCCCTATCGCCGGCTGTGTGCGGCCTCTGAGGTTCCCGAAGCCGCCGCACGTGCGCACAACCCTCACATCTGTGCGGGCGACGTGGAGGTCAGCGCTTCTTCTTCTTGCCCTTCGACGCGGCCTTCGCCTTCGGGTCCGACTTGCCGGACGCCTTGGCGGTCGGCTTCGCGGATGCCTTGGACGCGGACTTCTTCGAGGCCTTCGCGGTGGAAGGAGCGGCGGGCTCGGGCGCAGGCTTCGCAGCCTGGTTCGCCGCGGGCTTCGCGGCAGGTTTCGCAGTCGGCTCGGCCTGCACCGACGTGACCGTGGCGGCCGGGGATCCCGCACCGGCCAGTGCCGAGCGCAGGCCCGCGCCGGGCCGGAACCGGGCGGCGACGGACGCCGCCACCTCGACGACGCCTCCGGTGCGGGGGTTGCGCACGGTGCGGGCCGGACGCGCCACGGGCTCGAAGGTGCCGAAGCCGGTGAGGGTCACGCGTTCACCGGCGACGAGCTCGGCCGTCACCGCATCGAGCACCGCGTCGACGGCCAGGGCGGCCTGCGCCCGAGTGCCACCCGCGGCAGCCACCCGTTCCACGATCTGAGCCTTGCCGACCATCTCTGCGCCTCCTTCGCCGACCGATACCGCTCGCACCGTACGAGCAACCGCATCGCTCATGCCGACGGCGCGCCGTCGCAACGGTTCAGATCGGGCGGGCCGGGGTGATCGGGACGGTCGGCAGGTGGCGGGCGGGCAGCGTGCGCGGGCGCCACGACTCGCGGGTCGATTCGAACGCCGTGATCTCGTCGGCGAGCTGGAGGGTCAGGCCGATGTCGTCCAGGCCCTCCATCAGGCGCCATCGCGTGTAGTCGTCGACACCGAACGGGACCGTGATGTCGTCGCAGACCACGGTCCTGGCAGCCAGGTCGACGGTGACCTGGGTGCCCGGCTTCGTCTCCAGGACCTTCCAGAGCAGCTCGACGTCCTCGGCGCTCACCTGAGCCGCCAGCAGACCCTGCTTGCCCGAGTTGCCACGGAAGATGTCGGCGAACCGCGGCGAGATCACGACCTTGAAGCCGTAGTCCTTGAGCGCCCAGACGGCATGCTCGCGCGACGAGCCCGTCCCGAAGTCGTGCCCGGCCACCAGGACGGAGCCCGGCGCATAGGCGGGTTGGTTGAGCACGAACGCCGGATCGCCGCGCCATGCGGCGAACAGGGCGTCCTCGAAGCCCGTGCGAGTGACCCGCTTGAGGTAGACGGCCGGGATGATCTGGTCGGTGTCGACGTTGCTGCGCCGCAACGGGACCCCGACGCCGGTGTGCTGGGTGAACTTCTCCATCGTCGTCTCCTTGCTCGTCGTCGCGTTCAGAGGACGACCGGCGCGGCCGGGTCCAGGGGTGCGAGCGGGCTGCCGTCGAAGCTGGTCAGGTCGGTGCCGTCGGGCAGGTCGAGGTCCGCGAGCGAGGAGAGTGTGCCGCGGATGGCCGTGGCCGCCGCGACCAGCGGTGAGACCAGGTGCGTCCGTCCGCCCTTGCCCTGCCGGCCCTCGAAGTTGCGGTTCGACGTGGAGGCCGAACGCTCCCCCGGTGCGAGCTGGTCGGGGTTCATGCCCAGGCACATCGAACAGCCCGCGTTGCGCCACTCGGCGCCGAACTCCTTGAAGATGACATCGAGGCCCTCGGCCTCGGCCTGCAACCGCACCCGGGCCGAGGCCGGGACGACCAGGACGCGCACGCTGTCGGCCTTGTGCCGTCCCTTCACCACCTTGGCCACCGAGCGCAGGTCCTCGATGCGACCGTTGGTGCAGGACCCGATGAAGACCGTGTCGACGGCGATCTCGCGCAATGGCTGCCCAGGGGTCAGCCCCATGTACTCGATCGCGCGTTCGGCCGCGGTCCGGGCGTCGTCGTCGGCGATGAGCTCGGGCACCGGGACGTCGGCCGACAGCGGTAGGCCCTGACCGGGGTTCGTGCCCCAGGTGACGAACGGCTCGAGGTCTGATGCGCGCAGTACGACCTCGGCGTCGAACACGGCGTCGTCGTCGGTGCGCAACGTCGTCCAGTACTCGACGGCGGCGTCCCAGTCGGCACCCTCCGGGGCGTGCGGGCGACCCTTGAGGTACGCGAACGTGGTCTCGTCGGGCGCGATCATGCCGGCACGCGCACCGGCCTCGATGGACATGTTGCAGACCGTCATCCGGCCCTCCATCGACAACGCCCGGATCGCCTCGCCGCGGTACTCCAGGACGTAGCCCTGACCGCCGCCGGTGCCGATCTTGGCGATGATCGCCAGGATGATGTCCTTCGCGGTGGCTCCCGCCGGCAGCGCCCCTTCGACGGTGATCGCCATGGTCTTGAAGGGGGTGAGCGGCAGGGTCTGGGTCGCCAGCACGTGCTCGACCTCGGACGTCCCGATCCCGAATGCCAGCGCACCGAAGGCACCATGGGTCGAGGTGTGCGAGTCGCCGCAGACCACGGTGAGCCCCGGCTGGGTCAACCCGAGCTGGGGACCGACCTGGTGCACGATCCCCTGGTCGGAGTCGCCGAGGGAGTGCAGCCGCACACCGAACTCCGCAGCGTTGCGGCGCAGCGTGTCGATCTGCGTGCGGCTCGTCAGGTCCGCGATCGGCAGGTCGATGTCGAGGGTCGGGGTGTTGTGGTCCTCGGTGGCCAACGTGAGGTCCGGTCGACGCACCGGCCGGCCGGCCAGCCGCAGACCCTCGAAGGCCTGCGGGCTGGTGACCTCGTGCACCAGGTGCAGATCGATGTAGAGCAGGTCGGGTGCACCGTCCTGGCCCTCCCGCACGACGTGCGCATCCCAGACCTTCTCCGCCAACGTGCCGGTCATCGTCGTTCCCACCCTCCGCGTCATGGGGCCATGAGCTGCACCGCCCCGTCGGGGTGAGTCCTGGCCGTCTCGGTGCCGTCTGTGTGCCGTTCATCTTGCATCTCAGCCTGCGAGACGCCAGTATCGTCCTATGGACAACTCTAGTGGAGTCGGCGTCCTGGACAAGGCCGCCGCCGTACTCTCCGCACTCGAGGCCGGACCCGCCACGCTCGCCCAGCTGGTGGCCGCCACCCATCTTGCCCGACCCACCGCCCACCGCCTCGCGGTGGCCCTCGAGCACCACCGCCTGGTGGCCAGGGACATGCAGGGTCGCTTCGTGCTCGGCCCTCGTCTGTCGGAGCTCGCGACGGCCGCCGGTGAGGACCGGCTGCTCGCGGCGGCGAACCCCGTGCTGGCCGCGCTGCGCGACCACACCGGGGAGAGCGCCCAGCTCTACCGCCGCCAGGGCGACCAGCGCATCTGCGTCGCCGCGGCCGAGCGGCCGATCGGCCTGCGGGACTCGATCCCGGTCGGTGCCACACTGTCCATGCAGGCGGGCTCGGCCGCTCAGGTGCTGCTGGCCTGGGAGGAGCCGGACCGGCTGCACCGTGGACTGCAGGGCGCCAAGTTCACCGCCACGATCCTGTCCGGTGTGCGCCGGCGCGGGTGGGCCCAGTCGGTGTCCGAACGGGAGGTCGGTGTGGCCTCCGTCTCGGCTCCCGTCCGAGGTCCGTCCGGACGGGTCGTCGCGGCCGTGTCGATCTCGGGGCCGCTCGAACGGCTCACCCGTCAGCCCGGTCGGTTGCACGCGGCCGCCGTGGTGTCGGCCGCCAACCGGCTCTCCGAGGTGCTGCGCCGCACGGGTGACTGACCGGGGTCGGGAAGGCCGGCAGGCCGGGAACGAGACCTCCGGCTTCTCTCCGGCACCGCTCCCGGGGTCGCTCCGGGCGATGGCCGCGTCCCCAGGGAGGTCGTTCCCAGCAAACCGTTCCCAGCAAACCGGTCCCGGGACGTCCGATCGCGGGCGGCCCGAGAACGACGAAGGCCCGGTCAGCTGACCGGGCCTTTCGACGTACCCCCGACCGGATTCGAACCGGCGCTACCGCCGTGAGAGGGCGGCGTGCTAGGCCGCTACACAACGGGGGCCAGCACTGTCCCGAGATCTCCCCGGAACGAACCAGCAGCCTACCCGATGCACAACCCGGGAGCTGCCGACCGCTGGGGTACCAGGACTCGAACCTAGACTAAGTGAACCAGAATCACTCGTGCTGCCAATTACACCATACCCCATGGGGCATCACGCCCGGCCTCCGACCTGCGCAGACGCACCAAGGTGCACCGCGAAGGAGTTCGGAGGCGGATGTTGTGCCGACGGAGCACCATACCTGAGCCCTGGTGTGCCGGTCCAACCGGCTCTGGCGGGGCCCGATCCGCAGCACGCCCCGCGCTGCGACTCCGTGGCCGTACCGCGCCGACCAGGATCTCCCGACCAGGACCTGTCTGGTCAGAGTCTCCGGGTCGGGCTCCTCCGGTCAGACGCGCGGAATCCGCCCGATCTCGCTGACGTCGTACCAGAGCAGATCGCGCTCCTCGAGCCGGTCGCCCGCCTGGGCGTCGCCGGCCAGGGCGTCAACCACATCGTCCAGAGCGTCAGGTTCATCCACCAGGAGACTGTCGGCGTCACCCAGGCTGACCGGTCCGAGCAGCTGGACCAAGGTCGGCGGCCCCAGCACGGCACTCGTCGGCGCAGTGAGCGACTCCGCCACGTCCAGCGCGACGACGAGCCTCAGACGTGGGGCATCGGGCTGGTCGGCGAGCAGAGCGAGCGAGTCGTCGGCCGCCGCGAGCTGCGCCACGAACTCCAGACCCTCGTCGTCCTCATCGGGCAGCGCGGCCCGCAGCGCGGGGGTGACGGCATGAGCCGATCGGGGAGTCAGCACGTCGTCGGGGCGGACGACCTCGTCGAGGGTGGCAGGCAGGTAGAGGCGCACGGGTCCAGTGTGCCGTCTAGGAGCCCGGAACCGGGATCGGCACCGCCGCCACCACCCGCACCGCCAGTTCCGCGACGGCTCGTCTCCCGGCGGCACCGGGGGTGACCTCACGCAGCATGCGTCCCTCCCGCAGCGCCGTGTCGAACGCTTCCCTGTCCTCCGGGACCACGTGCACCCGTTCCACACCCGCGTACCTCGCCAACGCCTCGCGCACCGCGGCGGCTGGGCGCGGACCCGCCACTGAGGCACGCACGTGGTTGACCACGACCATCCGCTCACCCACCACCCCGGCATCGGTCAGCTCCGAGAGCCCCCGGACCAGGCGATGCATGCCGACCGGATCGCCCGCTCCGACCACGACCACCAGATCCGCCGCCTCGAGGGCGCTCAGGGTCGCGGCGTTGCGTCGCGGGGCCCGGGTGTCATAGCTCAGCACCTCGTCCTGCTCGAGGCTGAAACCCGTGTCGACGACCACCCACTCGGCCAGGCCCCGGGCGAGCCGCCAGACCACATCGAGGGCCGGCCCCGTCAGCTCGGACCACCGGTCGGCCCTCGCGATACCCGACAGCAGCCGCAGGTCCGGGGCCAGGACGGGGGCGAGCCTCGCCAGGGTCGCCAGGTCGAGGGTCCCCTGGGCCGCGGCCCGCGCGGCCGCCGCCAGCCCCGGCGCCTCATCGAGCAGACCGACCACCTGGGCGACCGAACCGCCGTAGGTGTCGGCGTCGACGAGCACCGTCGTGCCGTGCGCCGCCGCCAGCTCGGCCGCCAGGTTCACGGCGAGCGTGGTGCGGCCGGGGGCGCCCGTCGGACCCCACACCGCGACCAGGCGCCCGCGGGCCACCGACGGCACAGCCACCGTGGGGACTCCCCGCATCGGGGTGGCCGGCGCCTCCTCCCTGACCAGAGCGGTGATCTCGACCACCACCGCGGCGGCCGCCTGAGCATCGGCCGGGGCGACCTGGACCCGATCGGCGCCGAGGCCGATCGCGCGCCGCCCGGGGCCACGGGACAGATCGGCGAGCAGCAGGACCCGCAGGCCGGCGACCTGCAGCGCCTCGATCGCATCGCGATCGAGATCCGGCAGCTCGGGTGAGCACACGGCGACCCGCCCCACACCCGCCGCCGCCGCCGCCAACAGCTCGGCGGTGTCGGCGCAGCGTCGGACCACGACCACTGCACCCCCGCTCGCCTCGGCGGCCTGCACCACGAGCGACTCCGTGGCACCGGGGAGCGCCAGAAGCACCGTGTCACCCACGTCAGCGCCCGGTGCCGGGAACCGGCACGACGTCGACCGCGCCGTCGGCGGCCAACGCTGCCAGCACACCCGCCAGCGCGTCCTGCGGGACGAGCACCTCGATGCCCGGGGTCGACCCGTAGCCGCCGGACCCGTCGACCCGGGCCACCTCGACGCCACTCACCAACGTCCTGGGCACCGCCGGCTCCCCCACGGACGTGGCCGCTGCCGTGAACCAGAGGTCCACGAGCGAACCGACCCGGACGGACTCGACCGGACGGTTCCCGAGCGGGACCGCGACCGAACGGACATCGACCGCCGCCGGACCTCCGACCGCCGCGACCGGCACGAGCTCACCGCGGCCCACCGACCGCAGGAGCACCGCGCCGTCGGGCAACGGCTCGTCGGCTGACAGGTAGCGCCGGGTGTCCACACCCCGAACCTGGACCACGGCCAGGCTGCCCGCGTCGATCGGGTCACCAGGGACCAGGGTGCTCGCAGCGGCGTAGACCCCGACCGTCTGCGCCGCCGAACGCACGACCCAGGAGCCGAGTGCAACCGAGACGGCGACGATGGACATGCCGACGAGCAGTCGCGGATCACGCCACCCGGGTCGGCGAAGCCGGACTGCCGCGGGTGCAGGCAGGGCGGTGATCGGTGCAGTCATGACGTGGTGCCCCCTCGCGCAGATGTACCCGCTGCATGATGCCGTCCTTCGGGAAGCCGCGAGGGGCAGTCTGTGGAGAAAAGTGCGCGATGGTCCCGCCGTGCCAGACTGCGGCCATGCCCGCGCGCTTCCTCACGCTCGCCGATGTCACCGAGGTGCTCAACATCTCGATGCCGCAGGCATACGCGCTCGTCAGGTCGGGAGAGCTCCCCGCCATCCAGATCGGAGGCCGCGGAGTGTGGCGCGTCGAGGCCGCCAGGCTCGAGGAGTACATCGCGCGGCTCTACGACGAGACCCGCGAGCGGACCCTCCGGCCCGACGCCGAGCACGAGGGCTGACGGGCCGGGTCGCTGTCGGCTAGCTCGACCGCACGAACAGCACCGCGCCGAACGGCACCACCCAGGACGCGGCCCCGTCGGCGAGCTCCAGATGGTCAGCGCCCACCTTGTCGATCCGCCCCGTCAGCACACCGGCGTCCGTGAGGACCTGCACCCCGACCCGGTCCCGCGCCAGTGCGCGCAGGACGTGCCCCAGGCCCAGCCTGCGTTCGACGACACCCGCGTCGGGCGCGACCCGGGGCGTCAGCCCGCGGACCGCCCGAACCGCCGGCGTCGGGACCAGGACCTGCACACCGGCACCGGCCGACAGCAGGAACCACTCGACGGCGGCGTCGACCAGCCGCCCCTCGACCAGCCCCTGGGGATGGGTGGACTGATCGGCCAGCAGCACTCGCAGATCGCAGCCGAGGCTGCCGCGCAACCGGTCGGCGAGCTGCACCCGGGATCGCTCGGCGCGGGTCAGCTCGGCGACGTCGACCCGGGACGCAGCCGTCCGGGCCGCTTCGAGCTGCCCCTCGAGATCGGCGAACAGCAGCTCCCAGCGCATGGCGACCGACCCTAGCGAGCGCCCGACGCACGCGGGCGGGTCCCGGGTGTCCATCTCGACCTGGTCGGGCCACGAGAGCGTGGCCGTCGAGCCGAGCGCGCGGACGCCGTCCGAGGTCGGCGGCCCGCACGTCGATCCCCTCGGCGCCCGCACCGGTGCTCTCGGCCAGCCCGATGTGCGCAACGCACAGTTCCGTCGTTCCGACCACGGAATGCGGCGAACTGTGCCAACCTGTCGACGTCAAACTGCATCAAATGACATCAAACAGGGGATGAACGTATGCACCACCACCTCCGACCGGACCCGTCCGGCGCCCAGCTGATCAGCTCGTTCGCGCTCAGCGCACTGGGGCTGGGCATCGCTGTCGCGCTCGGTGTGCGGACCGAACAGCTCGCCCTCGCCGTCAGGTCCCCCGGCGTCGCACCGGGAGTCGACGTGCTGGTCGAGCTCGGCGTCGTCGCGATCGGCGCCCTGCTCGCAGGCTGGCTCGGCGTCAGCGCCGCCCTTGCCGCCGCCTGCCTCGTGGCGCGTACGGCGGGGCACGTCTGGCGCGACGGTGAGCGACTCGTCACACGCCTGGGACCCGCGATCGTGCGGCGCATGCTCACCGTCACCGTGGCCGCCGGGATCGGCCTCGGCACGGCGATGGGCGCCCAGGCGCTGTCCGCCGTCCCGGCGTCGGTCACCGTGATCACGGCGGACCCGGGAGACCTCGGGTGGCCGGTCACCGACCCGACGGCGGTCCCGGGCGAGCAGGCGGCCTCGCCCACCGCCCCCGCGCCCACGGTCGGGACGCCCACCACCGAGACACCCACCGAAGAGGCACCCACGGTCGAGAGACCCACCGAGGAAGCTCCCGCCGACGCGACGCCCGCGACGACGCCGACCGCCGTGCCGGTGCCCTCGGGCGCCGGCGCCACGTCCCGGGTGGTGGTCCAGCCCGGGGACACCCTGTGGGACATCGCCCGGCGATCCCTCCCCGAGGGCGCGAGCGAGGCGCAGATCGCGGACGCCTGGCCCGCCTGGTACGAGGCGAACCGGCAGACGGTCGGCGCCGACCCCGATCTGATCCAGCCCGGTCAGGTGCTGCTCGCCCCGGCGGAGGGGGCATGAGCGCCGTCGCCGGTCAGGAGGCCGTCGGGACCCGACCGATCCGCGCCCGACTCGTCCCGACCATGCCCCGACGGCCGACCGCAGGCAGGGCCTCCGGAGCCGCGCACCACCCGCCACCGACGCTGCGCGAGCGGATCGAGGTGCTGCGAGCCGTCGACACCGTTCTCGGGCCCGACGAGGAAGGAGCGAGCGCGCAGCCTCCGGCCGTGGACGCCGCCCGGCTCGCGCTGTCGCTGGCCGGAGCCCTCGTCGAAGTCGTTCGCGGCACGCGGCCGGCCTCCCAGCTGGCACGCTGGCTCGCCCCGGGGGTGCTCGCCGAGCTGCGGGAACGAACGACCCTCGCCGCGTGCCGAGGCCAGCGCGTGGCGCTCGTGCGGCCGTCCGCCGTCCGTCGGCTGATGGCGAACCCCAACGGCTCTGCCGTCGAGGTCAGCGCAGCCGTCGACGACGGCATCCGTGTGCGGGCCGTCGCCTTCCGTCTCGAAGCCCATCGGGGTGGCTGGCGCGTCACCGCACTCGAGATCGGCTGACCACGACCACGTCGGTCAGCGGCGCTTCTTGCCCTGCTTGGCCGCACGCCGGCGCGCCTCGCGGTTCGCCGAACCAGCGGCGTCCGGATCGCCCGTCCGCGCCTGGGCCGTCGGGCGCGAACCGGCGGCCACGCCACCGGCCGGCTCGCCGCGTAGCTCGACGCCGCCGTCCTCGTCCGGCGCCGAGTAGTGCAGCGGTGCCTGGCGCTCCGGACCGTCGATCCCCTTCGCCACCAGACGCGGTGCGCTCGCCGCGGTAGCCGCAGCAGCAGCGGCGTCGACCGCGGGAACCTGCTCACCCTCGGGGACGGCAGGAGCCTCGGGAGCGGCCACCTGGACCTCAAGGTTGAACAGGAAAGCGACCGTCTCCTCCTTGATCGCATCGATCATGGCGGTGAACAGCTGATAACCCTCGCGCTGGTACTCCACCAACGGATCACGCTGGGCCATCGCACGCAGCCCGATGCCCTCCTTGAGGTAGTCCATCTCGTAGAGGTGCTCACGCCACTTGCGGTCGAGCACCGAGAGGGTCACGCGCCGCTCCAGCTCACGCATCTGGTCGGAGCCGATCTGCTCCTCGCGGTCGCGGTAGGCGATCTCCGCATCCGACAGCACCTCGCGCTCCAGCAGCTCGGCGGTCAGCCGGGTTGCGCCGCCGGCCTGCTCGACCACCTCGTCCGTCGTGATCGAGACCGGGTAGACCGTCCGGAGCGCCGTCCACAACGCCTCGGTGTCCCAGTCCTCCGGACGGCCCTCCGCCGTGGCCTGGGCCACGTACGCCTTGAGGACCTCCTCGCGGAACCGCACCACCTGCTCGCGCAGGTCCACACCCTCGAGCACCTCACGCCGCTGGGAGTAGATGACCTCGCGCTGGCGGTTCATCACATCGTCGTACTTGAGCACGTTCTTGCGGATCTCGAAGTTGCGGGCCTCGACCTGCGTCTGCGCCGACCGGATGCCGCGGGTCACCATCTTCGACTCCAGCGGCAGGTCCTCCGGGAACCCGGCGCGGGCCATCATCGACTCGGCGAGCCCCGAGTTGAACAGCCGCATGAGGTCGTCCTGCATCGACAGGTAGAACCGCGACTCGCCCGGGTCGCCCTGACGGCCCGAACGGCCACGCAGCTGGTTGTCGATGCGGCGAGACTCGTGCCGTTCGGTGCCCAGCACGTACAGACCGCCGAGCTCGACCACCTCGTCGTGCTCCCGGGCGACCGCGGCCTTGGCCTTCTCCAGCGCGTCGGGCCAGGCGGCCTCGTACTCCTCGGCGTTCTCAGCCGGGTCCAGTCCGCGCTCCTTGAGGTCCTCGACCGCCATGAACTCGGCGTTGCCACCCAGCATGATGTCGGTCCCACGACCGGCCATGTTGGTGGCCACGGTGACCTGGCCCTTGCGGCCGGCCTGGGCGACGATCGCCGCCTCACGTGCGTGGTGCTTGGCGTTGAGCACCGAGTGCGGGACGCCCTGCTTCTTGAGCAGCTGCGCCAGGTGCTCGCTGGTCTCCACGCTGGCGGTGCCCACCAGGACGGGCTGCCCCTTGGCGTGCCGCTCGACCAGATCGGCGACCACCGCGTCGAACTTCCCCTGCTCGCTCTTGTAGACGAGGTCCTTGTTGTCGATCCGGACCATCTCGCGGTTCGTCGGGATCGGCACGACACCCAGCTTGTAGGTGCCGAGGAACTCGGCGGCCTCCGTCTCGGCGGTGCCCGTCATGCCGGCGAGCTTGGAGTACATGCGGAAGTAGTTCTGCAGGGTGATCGTGGCCAACGTCTGGTTCTCGGCCTTGATCGCCACACCCTCCTTGGCCTCGATGGCCTGGTGCATGCCCTCGTTGTAGCGCCGACCGGCGAGGATGCGGCCCGTGTGCTCGTCGACGATGAGCACCTCACCGTTCATCACGACGTAGTCCTTGTCGCGCTTGAACAGCTCGGCGGCCTTGATGGAGTTGTTGAGGAAGCCGATGAGCGGGGTGTTGAGCGACTCGTAGAGGTTGTCGATCCCCAGGTAGTCCTCGACCCGTTCGATACCGGGCTCCAGCACACCGACGGTGCGCTTCTTCTCGTCGACCTCGTAGTCGCGATCGCGCTGGAGCCGCCGGGCGACCTTCGCGAACTCCGCGTACCAGCGGTTCGCGTCCCCCGAGGCAGGCCCCGAGATGATGAGCGGGGTCCGGGCCTCGTCGATGAGGATCGAGTCGACCTCGTCGACGACGGCGAAGTTGTGGCCGCGCTGCACCAGGTCCTCGACCCGCCACGCCATGTTGTCGCGCAGGTAGTCGAAGCCGAACTCGTTGTTCGTCCCGTAGGTGATGTCCGCGGCGTACTGCTCCCGGCGCTGCTCCGGCGTCATCGAGGACATGATGCAGCCCGTGGTCATGCCGAGGAAGCGGTAGACCCGGCCCATGAGCTCGCTCTGGTAGCTGGCCAGGTAGTCGTTGACCGTCACGACGTGCACACCCTTGCCCGACAGGGCATTGAGGTAGGTCGGCAGCGTCGCGACCAGGGTCTTGCCCTCACCGGTCTTCATCTCGGCGATATTGCCCATGTGCAGGGCGGCACCGCCCATCAGCTGGACGTCGAAGTGCCGCTGGCCGAGCGTGCGACGCGCCGCCTCACGGACCGCCGCGAACGCCTCGGGCAGCAGGTCGTCGAGCGACTCGCCGTCGGCCACCCGCTCGCGGAACCGCTCGGTCTCCTCGCGCAGCTCGGCGTCCGACAGTGCGAGGAAGCCGTCCTCCAGGGTGTTCACCTGGTCGGCGAGCCCGGACAGCTTCTTGAGGATGCGGCCTTCGCCCATCCGCAGGACCTTCTCGACGATGCCCGCCACGCAATGCTCCCCAGGTCACGCCCCGTCCAGGGGCCACGAGTCGGTCGCACGACCGGCGCGTCCATCGTAGGCGAGCCGCGCGCGGCAACGACCGCCGTCGCCTCTCACGCCCCGAGGGCGGCCAGCCGCCGACGCAACGGTTCGTGCAGGTCGCCGACCTCGGCCACGACGACCCCGCCCAGATGCTGCCACCGGGCCGCCAGCAACAGCTCGTCGGCCAGCGCCTCGACCACCACCGACTCCGGGAGCGGACCGCCCGCCGCCGCGACCACCGGAGCCCGGTGAGCTGCGGCCACCCGCAGCAGCCCCGCCGCGCGGTCGGCCTTGAGATCGACGAGGGCCGCGATCTGCTCACCCAGCAGGAAGGGCAGCGCGTAGTAGCCCCAGATGCGCCGCGGCGCGGGGGTGTAGATCTCGATGCGATACCGCAGCCCGAACAGCTCCTCGAGCCGCCGACGTTCGAAGACCAGCGGGTCGAAGGGCGACAGCAGCGCGCTGCCCGCGGCCCGCCGACCCGGTCGAGCCTCGACATGCCGGTAGGCCGGGCCCCACCCCGCAACCTCGACCTGCTCCAGGACCCCGTCCTCGACGAGCTCGGCGGCCGCCGGGCGGGCCCGGGCGCTGCCCATCCGGAAGTAGTCGGCCAGGCAGCGCAGCGACCCCACACCGTGCGCCCGGGCGGCGATCGCCAGCAGCTCACGCAGCGCATCGGCATCCGTGGGCTCCGGCGCGGCGAGCACAGCGGGTGGCAGGACGCGCTCGACCAGGTCGTACCGACGTTCGAACGAGGCGGTCCGACCCGCCGACGTCACTGCTCCCGTGAAGAACAGGTACTCCAGTGCCCGCTTGGCCACGGTCCAGTTCCAGCCCCACTCCTGCGGGACAGGACGCGGGTGCTCGGCGGCCAGCTCGGCGTGCACCTGGGCGCCCGTCTGCGCCCCGCGGTCGGTGAGCAGCGCCCGCACCTCGCGCACGGCCTCGGGATGCTCATGCACGACCGAACGGATCGAGCCCCAGGCCTGGCGCTCGTGGTCCCGGTGCCGCCAGCCGAGCAGGCGGTACGTGGAGGGCGGGACGAACGACGCCTCATGCGCCCACGCCTCCACCAGCCGCCGTGGCGCCCGCCCCGAGGCGGTCTGCAGCAGGGCAGGGTCGTACGGGCCGAGCCGGGAGAAGGCCGGCATCAGGTGCGCCCGCGCGAAGACGTTGACCGAGTCGATCTGCAGCAGCCCCGTGCGCGCCACGACCTGTTCGAGGTGCCGACCGGTGAGGTTCGGGCGCTGCGGCCGCGGCGCGTCGAGGCCTTGTGCCCGCAGCGCGATCCGACGTGCCTGCGAGATCGTCAGCCTGGGCGTGGTCACGGGCACATCGTGCCGTCCAGCACCCACACGCACCTGCGGCCGGGTCCGGACAGGACCCGGCCGCAGGGACGGTCACAGGGCGGCGAACGCCGCCGTGGAGTCGAGCTTGATGACGCCGTAGGTCCAGCCGTGCCGGCGGTAGACCACCGACGGCAGCGCCGTCTCGACATCGATGAACAGGAAGAACGGGTGTCCGACGAGCTCCATCTCGTAGAGCGCGTCGTCGATCGTCATGGGGTGGGCCGCGTGCACCTTCTCGCGGATCACGACGGGTGAGTCGCCGAGGGCGACCTCGACCGCATCGCCGGTCACCGGCTCGGGCACCACGTCGGCCGGAGCCGGCGGGCGCACGTCGACCGGTGGGGTCGGGGTGTGGTTGCGGTGGTCCTTGCGGCGATCGCGCGTCCGCCGCAGCCGCTCGAGAAGCTTGCCGAGCGCGAGGTCGAGCGCTGCGTACGGATCGCCTGCCGTCGCCTCGGCGCGCACCACGGGCCCCTTGTCGACCACCGTGATCTCGACGCGTTCACTGGAGTCGGCCTGACGCGGGTTCGTCTCGTGGGACACGAGGACGTCGACCCGCTGGGCGCGGGGTGCGAGCTGTTCGACCTTCGCCAGCTTGTCCCCGACGTGGGCGCGAAACTTGGCCGAGACTTCCGTGTGCCGGCCAGCAACCACGATCTCCATGACAACCTCCTGGAGGTTCGAGGGGCGGTCACCCGCCCCGATGACGTGCGAGTAGATCTCCGCCCGTGGGCGGATCGCCATCACCCCCCTCCCGACGACGCCTCGGCGTCGACACCGGGAGCCGCTGCCGGCTCCCAGTCTCTTCGACCCATCCGTCGGACCGAGATCCGGCCCGACCTGCCTGGTCAACCGGGGTGGGACCGGCTCCAGGACTCCACGCTAACGTCCCGCGGCCCCGCACTCCAGCCGCCGGGCGTGCGACCCGCCCCGGTGTCGACGACCTCACCCGGTCGCGGCGTCGAGGCGAGCACGACACCGGCGACCAGATGGGCTCCTTCCTCCTCCAGCGCCCGGCGGCAGGCCGCGACGGTCGCACCGGTGGTGAGCACGTCGTCCACCAGCAGCACCCTGGCGCCGCCGAGCAGGCGCCGCGCGGCCGGGCGCGCTTCCACCCGCATCCGGCGCCCGCGGGCCCGCGCACCGAGAGTCGTCGAGTCGACGTCCCGCCCGCGGCGCAGCGCCGCGACCCGTCGCGCGTCCACGCCGCCGGTCCGCAGGTGCGCTGCGACGGCACCGGCCAGCTCCCCGACCGGGTCGCCACCGCGGCGACGGCGCGCTGCACCCGAGGTGGGCACGCCGACCACGAGCAGCCGATCGGACCCGGACACGAACCGTGTGACCTCCGGGTCGCCGACCACGGCGGCCAGTGCGCGCGCGAACACGGGCTGCAGGTCCGCGCGGCCGCCGTCCTTCCAGGCACTCACGGCCGGACGCACCGGGCCGGTGAAGGACGTCGCGCACCAGACCGGGGGCGGCGCGCAGCCGTCGAGCAGGTCGAGCCGTCCCGCACGGTGCTCGCACCGCTGCGGCGCCCGGATCAGCTGCTGGGCGCACGAGGCGCACCACGACTCGTCCGGGGTCCCGCACCCCGCGCAGCCGACGGGCAGGACGAGACCCCACAGCTGGGCGAGCAGACCGGGCACCCACGAAGGCTGGGGCGTCCGTCGCCGGCCCGGTGATCGACGATCGGCACCCGCCCCGGTCCGGTGCCGCGACAGCGGCAGGGGACGGGTCGCCCGGGCCTCGGGACAGCCGGGCCTCGGATCAGCCGGGGTACGCGGGATCTCTCACCTGGACGGCGCCGGGCACCTCGACCCAGGTGCGACCGTCGTACCGACGAAGATCACCGTCGGACGTGGCGACCAGCAGGGTCCGCTCGCCGACGTCCGCCGCGACGCTCACCGCGTCCGAGACTGTCGGCAGGGTCTCGGTCGGACCTGTGACGGGCACCCGCGAGAGCACCGCCGCGCCCGCGACGTGCCCCAGGACGACCAACGTCGATGCATCGAGCCAGACCAGCTGGTCCGCGGCCGTCAGGCTCGCACCGACCTGGATCGAGACGCCGATCGACGCCGGCGCTCCGGACTTGTCCCGGACGATTCCCGCGACGTCGATCGAGGTGCCGCTGTCGCCGACCGACACGACCGCGACACGCGTCCCGTCACGCGAGACCCGCAGCGCCGTGACGGTACGTCCGGCGAGCCAGTCGACCGCGAGCCGAACGACCTGGCCCGCCGACCCGACCGCCGTCAGTCCCTCACCCGGCAGCTGCCGGGCCGTCCATACCCAGTCGAACCGGTCGACCGACGGCGCCGCCAGGTTGCCGCCGGAGGCCAGCACCACGGCATCCGGCCCGGAGGTCGGGAGCCTGACCAGTGACCCGGTGCCCGACAGCGCCACCCGCACGTTCCCCGCCAGGTCCACCGCAGGTGCACGTGCGCCGAGCCCGGCGAGCGTGGCGATGCCGGCCACCGGGGTCAGCGCACCATTCGTCAGCTGGACCAACGAGTCGCCGGCGAGCATCACCGGGACCTGCACATCGGTCTCGGCGAAGGTCGGCTCGCCGTCCAGCAACGCCCCGTCGACCCCGGCCCGCACCGACACCGCACGGATGCCCGGCAGATCGAGCGAGTGGGTGATCTGGGCGAGCAGCAACCCGCGCTGGGGCGCCGCGATCACCGTCGCCGCGGGTTGCAGCACCACCTGGGCCGTGCCGTCCGCGCCGATCGTGACGGCCTCCGGCTTGAGCTCGATCCCGTCGGGCACCGCCGTGGTCACCGCGTCCTGGAGCCAGGGTGACGGACCCGCGAGCAGCCCGCGGACGACGGAGGTCGCCAGGTTCCGCACCGGGTAGTACCGCACGTCGGGCACCAGCTCGGCGCCGTCGAGGGTCACGAAGTAGAGCGGGGCCGAGCGGTACTGCTGCTGGAACACCCGTTCGGACACCACCAGACCGGCGGGCGGTTCGGAGATCCGCCACTCGCTGTCCACCTGGATCAGGTCGAACGTGACCGACTCGCGTGCATCGGCCGCCTCCGCGAACCGGCCGACCTTGTCGACCTTCCCGATGACGTCGAGGGATGCGGTGAACTGGCGCTCACCGGTCTGGGTCAGCGTGGTCTGGCTGGCGATCGTCGTGCCGACCGACGGGTCCCATGACTGGGCCACATCGCCCGCCAGGAACTGCCGGGCCACCGAGAAGTCGCCCGACAGCCCCGCCGAACCGGCCAGCATGAAGCCCTCGACGATCGCCCGCGGCGTCGCGCCGGGCTGCGGTCCCTCCGGGAGCGCGACGACTCCGGTGGCGTCGTCGACCTCCACGTCGCCGGCGTTCACCTGACCGGACGTCGGGATGCCGGCGCACCCCGAGAGCACCGCCACGAGCACCAGCACCAGCCCGACCGCACGCCGTCTCATCGTCCCGCCTCCGGATCGGGGACCACCGGCACCGCACCGGTCGCCAATGTGAGGTGAGGCAGCGCGGCCGGGCCGGTCGCGGGCCGCAGCGCCGTCGCCGCGGTCGGCGGGTCGACGGGCACCAGAGGCAGCGGCGAGCCCGTCAGCGTGAGTCCGGCACGCAGCGGCAGGGTCAGCCGGAAGCAGGCGCCCTGGCCGGGGCGACCCCACGCCTCGAGCCAGCCGCCGTGCAGCCGCGCGTCCTCGGCCGAGATCGCCAGGCCCAGACCGGTGCCACCCGTGGACCGTGCCCGCGCCGGGTCCGCGCGCCAGAACCGGTCGAACACGTGGTCGGCCTCGCCGGCCGTCATCCCGACACCGTGGTCGCGCACCGTGACGGCGACCGCACGGGCATCCGCCGCCACCTCGACCTCCACCGGGCTGCCCTCCGCGTGCTCGACGGCGTTGACCAGCAGGTTGCGCAGCACCCGTTCCACCCGGCGGGGGTCGATGTCGGCGATCACCCGCTCGGCCGGCAGCTGGACCGCGATCCACGACCCCCGGCGCTCCGCGAGCGGAGCCGCGGCCTCGGCCGCGTCCTTGACCACCTCGCGCACATCGTGCGACTGCGCCTCCAGCACGGCTGCACCGGCATCGAACCGGCTGATCTCCAGCAGATCCGCGAGCAGGTCCTCGAACCGGTCGAGCTGCGTGGTCATGAGCTCGGCCGAACGCTTGACCGCGGGTTCGAACTCGTCCCGCGCACCATGGATCACCTCGGCGGCGATCCGGATCGTGGTGAGCGGCGTACGCAGCTCGTGCGACACGTCGGAGACGAACCGGCGCTGCAGGGTGGACAGCTCGGCCATCCGGGCGATCTGGTCGGCCAGCGAATCGGCCATCTCGTTGAACGACCTGGCCAGGGTGGCCATCTCGTCCTGGCCGCGCACCATCATGCGTTCGTCGAGGTGCCCGTCGGCGAGCCGTTCCGCGACCTGCGCTGCCTGCACCACCGGCCGGACCGCCTGGCGGGTCACGATGAAGGTCATGGCGCCGAGCAGCAGCACGAGCGCGACGCCCGCGACCAGGAAGGTGCGCAGCAGGAAATCCAGCCTGTCCTGCTCGGGCTGCAAGGAGTAGAGGAAATAGAGCTGGTAGCCGCCCACCACCGGCACCGCGACGCTCTGCCCCACCACCACCCCCGGGACACGCACCCCGGCCGAGGTCATCAACGCCACCGACTGCCAGTGCTGCCCGCCGCGCGCGACCGCCTGCTCGAGGTCCGCCGAGACCACCCCCGGCAGGTCGGCGTCCGAGGCGAAGCTCGCGACCGACTCCGGGGCGTCCTCGCCCGGGGCTCGCAGCAGCACCACGCCGCGGTCGGAGGTCCCGCCCGTGCCCTGCGTCGTCGTGACGTCCCAGAGCAGCTGCTGGACGTCGGCGCCGGTGGTCGCGGTCGAGGAGTCGAACGTGGACTGCGCCTGGGCGGTGCTGCGCGAGCTCTCGGCCAGCACCTGGGTCACCCGGGCGTCGAAGAGCCCGTCCCGCGTGCGTTCGGAGACGAAGAGGCCGACAGCGCTGATCGCCGCGAGCCCGATCGCCAGGGTCGAGGCGAACACCCGGACCTGCAGCGACGAGGTGAACGCGAGGTGCGCGGCGCGCGCCCGACGCACGGTGTCCAGCCGTCGGCGCCTGACCAGCGCGACGAGACGTGGACGAGGTCCAGGGCGCGGGGCCGCGTCGGGGGCGCTCACGGCACCGGCGCGCCCGCCTTGTAGCCGACGCCCCGCACCGTCACCACGATCTCGGGCCGTTCGGGGTCGGTCTCGATCTTGGAGCGCAGCCGCTGCACATGGACGTTGACCAACCGGGTGTCGGCGGCGTGCCGGTAGCCCCAGACCTTCTCCAGCAGCACCTCACGGGTGAAGACCTGCCACGGTTTGCGTGCCAACGCCACCAGGAGATCGAACTCCAGCGGCGTCAACGACACCACGCGGCCCCCGCGCTCCACGCGGTGGCCCGGCACGTCGATCGACACGTCGCCGATCGTCAGGTGCTCGGGTGAGGGCTCGTCGGTGCGCCGCAGCCTGGCCCGCACGCGGGCGACCAGCTCCTTGGGCTTGAACGGCTTGGAGATGTAGTCGTCGGCACCGGACTCGAGCCCGAGCACCACGTCGACCGTGTCGCTCTTGGCGGTCAACATGACGATCGGGACACCCGACTCGGCGCGGATCAACCGGCACACCTCGTTGCCGTCCTTGCCGGGCAGCATGAGGTCCAGCAGCACCAGATCGGGTCCGGTCGAACGGAAGGTCGCCAGCGCAGAGTCACCGTCCTCGCAGAAGAACGGTTCGAAACCCTCCGAGCGCAGCACGATGCCGATCATCTCGGCGAGCGCCGTGTCGTCGTCGACCACGAGCACACGTCCCCTCATGGCCGACATTCTCGCACCCTGCGGTCCCGACCTCGCCCGACGGACCGGGCCGGGCATGGCACGATGAGTCGGCGGGGGCCAACGCGGCCACCGGAAGCACCAGGGAGCCGCACCCGATGAGCACGACACCCGGCGACGATGGCCGTGAGCCCAGCAGCTGGGCCCCGGTCGGCAGCCCTCCTCCGGTCGACGGTTCGCCAGCACCGCCGGCCCCGGCACCGGTCGCTCCGCAGAGCTGGGGCGCCCCCGTCGCGCCACCCCTGGGTGGATACCCGCCGGCCCCGGCACCGGGCTACCCACCCGCTCCGGCGGGCTACCCCGGCGGCTGGCAGCCGCCGGTGCTGCAGCCGGGCATCGTCCCGCTGCGACCGCTCGGCCTCGGGGAGATCCTGGACGGCGCGGTCCGTGCGATCCGCGCGAACCCGGCCGTCATGTTCGGGCTGGCGGCCGCGGCCGTCGCGATCGCCGTCGTGCTCCAGGCGCTCATCCAGGTCGCGGTCGCGCCGACCATCTCGGCGCAGATCTCCGACTGGCTGGAGGGTTCGTCCTTCGGTTCGGCCATGGGATCGCAGACCGGCCAGATCTCGGACACCTACGGCTCATCGTTCGGGCAGCTCGCCTCCCTCCCGCTCACCCAGCTCGTGATCACCATCCTGACCGGCCTGCTCATCGTGTCGGTCAGCAAGTCCGTGCTCGGCGAGACCATCACGGTCGGCGAGGTCGTGCGGAACTCGCGCGTGTGGTGGGTTCTCGGGTTCACGCTGCTCGCGGGGCTGGCCTCGCTCGTGGTGACCGGCGCGGTGGTGGCCCTGGCGGTCCTGCTCGTCCAGGCGCAGTCGTGGGGTGCGCTCGCGGCGAGCCTCCTGATCCTGGTGCCTGCCCTCATCGTCGCGACCGTGTGGTTCACCGTGCGGACCATGCTCGTACCGCCGGCCCTCATGCTCGAGGGGCGCGGGTTCTGGTCCACCGTCGCCCGCGCGTGGCGGCTCACCCGTGGCTCGTTCTGGCGGCTGTTCGGGATCTCCCTGCTGGTGTCGGTGATGGTCGGCGTGGCCAGCAGCGCGGTCCAGTTCCCGATCTCGGTCCTCGCCCAGCTCGTGACGGGTGACGCGGCAGGCATCTCGGTGGGCTCGGTGGCCATCACCTCGGTCGGCAAGGCCATCACGCTCACGTTCACCACCACGTACCAGGCGGCCGTCACGGCACTGCTCTACATCGACGTGCGGATGCGACGGGAAGGCCTCGACCTCGAGCTCGGCCAGGCCGCCGCGGCCCGGACGGCGTGATCACGATCGGTCCGCTGCGCCTCGACGTGCCGGTGGATCCGGACGCGTCGACGGCACGGCGGTGGGCCGAACATGAGCTCTCGGACCCGATCTACCACCGGGGCTCCTCGCTGCTGACCCGCTTCCTGGACTGGGTGGTCCAGCAGCTCGACGCGTTGTCGCAGGTCTCGATCACGTCGAACACCGGTCTTCTGGTGCTGCTCGGCGTCCTGGTCGCCCTCGTGGTCGTCGTCCTCGTGGTGGCCGGTCCGGTCCGTCGCCGCCAGCACGCGATCGCCGCGGCCGGATCGGCGGTGCTGGTCGACGATTCCCGCAACGCCTCACGACTGCGCGACGACGCCCGCGCCGCCGCGGCCCGCGGAGCCTGGGAGGCGGCGGTCGCCGACTGGTTCCGCGCCGTCGTGCGTGGGCTCGAGGAACGCACGGTGCTGGACGAACGCCCCGGCCGGACCGCCGACGAGGCCGCAGGCTCCGCGGCCCGCCGGCTGCCCGAGCTGGCTGACGCGCTGTGGGACGGCGCCCGGCTGTTCGACGACGTCGTCTACGGCCACCGGCGTGCAGGTCCGGGCGACGAGGCACGGATGCGTGCGCTCGACACCGCCGTCCAGGCCAGCCGGCCCGTGTGGCCGGCCGCGGTGGTCGGATGAGCGTGTCGGCGCCCGCCGTCGTCCGCGGTGACGGCACCACGACGGCCTCCCGGGTGCGCAGCCGCTGGCGCCGGTCCCGCGGGCCGCTCCTGATCCTCGGCCTGCTGGTCATCGGCGCCCTGCTCGCACTGCTGCCGACCCCGCGCACGTCCAACCGGGCACTCGCTCCGGACAACCCGGGTGCCACCGGTGGCCGCGCGGTCGCCCAGATCCTGCAGCACCAGGGCGTGCAGGTGCAGCAGGTCACCACGAGGGCCGCCGCGATCGAGGCGGCCACCAGCGGCTCCACGCTCCTGGTCATCGGGGACGCCAACCTCACGCAGGACGACGTCGCGGCCCTGGCGGCCAGTGCCGCCGACCTGGTGCTGGTGGACCTCGACTGGTCCACCGACCAGTTCATCCCCGGTGTGCAGCCCGGCTGGGGGACCTCGACGCCCAGCACCCGCACCGCATCCTGCGCCGAGTCCGACGCGTCGGCGGCCGGCACGATCACGGCACGGCGGTGGTTGTGGGTCGACCCGGCCACGGCTGCCCGGACGTGCTTCCCGGATCCCTCCGACCCGACCAGCGCGACCGTCGCCGTCCTCGACGGCACCCGGGACGTCACGGTGCTCGCCGACGGCTACCCGCTGCGCAACGACGCCCTCGTCGAGGCGGGCAACGCGGCGTTCGCACTGCGGGTGCTCGGTCACCACGACCACCTGGTGTGGTTCGTGCCGACCGCGGGCGCACCTGCCCCCGCCGGTGGGCTCAGCATGTGGGACCTCATGCCGCCCTGGGTCCTCGCGGCCACCCTGCAGCTGGCCGTCGTCGGGCTCGCCGCGGCATTCTGGCGCGGGCGCAGGCTCGGGCCCGTGGTCAGCGAGCAGCTCCCGGTGGTCGTCCCGTCCGCCGAGACCACCCGCGGGCGCGCTCGCCTGTACCGACGGTCCCGTGCGTACGGGCGTGCCGCCGCCGCGCTGCGGGCCGGTACGGCCCTGCGGTTCGGCGCCCGGCTGGGGCTCCCCCGCTCGGCCACCGGACCGGACCTGGCGGACGCCGTGGCCCGCGCCACCGGCCGGCCCGTCGAACAGGTGAGCGCCCTGCTGTACGGCCCACCACCGACCAACGACCAGGGGCTCGTCAACCTGGCCCATGAGCTCGACCGCCTGGAAAGCGAGGGACACCGATCGTGACCGAGCAGAACCCCGGCCAGCAGCCGGATCCGTGGACGTCCGCACCTGCGGGCGCAGGCCCGGATCGCGTGCCTGCGCCCTCCCACGTCGCGGCACCCGTACCCCCGGCCCCGCCGGCCCCTGCGGGCCCCCCTCGACCACCGGTCCCGCCGGCCGAGGACCCGGCCTCGGCCATGCTGAGGGAGACGCTCGGGCACGTGCGCAGCGAGGTGGCCAAGGCGGTGGTCGGCCAGGACGCCGCCGTGACCGGGCTGGTCATCGCGCTGCTGTGCCGCGGCCACGTCCTGCTCGAAGGGGTGCCGGGCGTCGCCAAGACGCTGCTGGTGCGGGCCCTGTCGGCGGCGCTGTCCCTGGACACCAAACGCGTCCAGTTCACCCCGGACCTGATGCCGGGTGACGTCACCGGATCCCTGGTCTACGACGCCCGTACGGCGCAGTTCTCGTTCCGTGAAGGCCCGGTCTTCACGAACCTGCTGCTGGCCGACGAGATCAACCGCACCCCGCCCAAGACCCAGGCCTCGCTGCTCGAGGCGATGGAGGAGCGGCAGGTCTCCGTCGACGGGCTCGCGCGCCCGCTCCCGGACCCCTTCATCGTCATCGCCACCCAGAACCCGGTCGAGTACGAGGGCACCTACCCGCTGCCCGAGGCCCAGCTCGACCGGTTCCTGCTCAAGCTGCTGCTGCCGTTGCCGGCCCAGGCCGAGGAGATCGAGGTGCTGGCCCGGCACGCCGCGGGGTTCGACCCGCGCGATCTGGTGGCGGCCGGTCTGCGACCCGCTGCCGACGCCGAGGTGCTCGCCCGCGCGCGCGCCCAGGTGGCCCAGGTCCAGGTCTCCCGCGACGTGCTGATGTACATCACGGCCGTCGCCCGGGCGACGCGCCAATCCCCGTCCCTGTCCCTCGGCGTCTCACCGCGCGGGGCGACCGCCCTGCTCGCGACCTCGCGGGCCTGGGCCTGGCTGCAGGGACGCACCTACGTGACACCCGATGACGTGAAGGCCCTGGCCCACCCGACGCTCCGGCACCGCGTGTCGCTGCGCCCCGAGGCCGAGCTCGAGGGCGTGACGGCCGAGTCGGTGCTGGACAGCGTGCTGGCTGCCGTGCCGGTACCGCGCTGACGATGGCGATCACCAGGCGCGCGGTCGGGCTGATGGCGCTCGGCGTGGTGCCGGCCCTGCTGTTCCCGGTCCCGCTGACGGTGCTGGCCTGGAGCCTGCTGGTCCTGGCGGCCTGTGCGCTCGACGCCGCCCTGGCCGCCTCGCCCCGCCAGGTCGCGGTGCAGCGGGACGTGCCCGGCTCGGTTCGCGTGCACCAGCCCGCCACGTCGGTCCTCACGCTCACCCACACCGGTCCTCGCCGCCTGCGCGCCGTGGTGCGCGACGCCTGGCCCCCGTCCGCGCTCATCACCGGCGAGCGGACGGCGGTGCCGCTGCTCGGGGTGCTGACCCCCCGTTCACGGGTCGACCTGGCCCCGGGCGAGGGGGTCCGGGTGCGGACGGCGGTGCGGGCCAGCCGACGTGGCGACCTGGTCGCACCGTTCGTCGCGATCCGCACGGTGGGCCCGCTCGGGCTCGCCGGCCGCCAGGCACGGGTGCCGCTGGTCGGCCGGCTGCGCGTGCTTCCGGAGTTCGCCTCCCGTCGCCACCTGCCGTCGAGACTGGCCCGGCTGCGCGAGCTGGACGGTCGGGCGGCCGTCCAGGTGCGGGCGTCGGGCACCGAGTTCGACTCGTTGCGCGAGTACGTCGACGGCGACGACGTCCGATCCATCGACTGGCGGGCCACCGCCCGTCGGGGCGACGTCGTGGTGCGCACCTGGCGGCCCGAACGGGACCGGCGCGTGATGGTGGTGCTGGACACCGGCCGGACGAGCGCCGTGCGGGTGCTGGACGCCCCGCGGATCGAGGCCTCCATCGAGGCGGCGCTGCTGCTATCCGCGCTGGCCGGCCGGGCGGGCGACCGCGTCGAGCTCCTGGCCTACGACCGCCGCGTCCGCACGCGGGTGGCGGGGGCCAGCGGCGCCGGTCTCATGGCCGCCATGGCCGAGGCGCTGGCCGGCGTCGAACCGACCCTCGTCGAGACCGACTGGCCCGGCGCGGCCGCCCAGGTGCGCCAACGCCTGTCACAACGGGCGCTCGTCGTGCTGCTGACCGCGGTCGACCCGGCAGTGGCCGAGGCCGGGCTGCTCGACGTGGTGGCACGGCTGTCCGAACGCCACCAGGTGGTCGTGGCCTCGGTCGCCGACCCCGAGCTGGCCGAGCTGCGCGTCGGCCGCGACGATGCCGGTGCGGTGTTCGACGCGGCAGCCGCCGAACGCGAGGGCCTGGAGCACGCGGCCGTCGCGATGCGGCTGCGGCGGCGCGGCGTGGAGGTGGTCGAGGCCCTGCCCGCCGACCTGGCTCCGCGGCTGGCGGACACCTACCTGGCGCTCAAGGCCGCCGGGCGCCTGTAGCGGCGGGACGCCCCTCAGCCCGCGGTCGCGACCGCGTACCCCGCGCGGTCGGGCGCGAGGTCTCCGGTCTCACCCAGCGCCACGGCCCGGCCCCCCAGCAGGAGCGTGTAGGTCCAGAAGCCCGCCAGCGCGAGCGCGCCGATCATCGTCTTGACCGGCCACGGCAAACCCGATCCGGTGACGAACCCCTCGATCAGACCGGAGACTGCGAGCACGAGGACCAGGCCGAGCGCGACGGTGAACAGCGCCCGGCCCTCCTCGGCCAGGGCCCGGCCCCGCGGTCGTGGCCCCGGGACGATCCACGCCCAGAAGATCCGTAGCCCGGCGGCGCCCGCCACGAAGATGGCGGTGAGCTCGAGCAGGCCGTGCGGGCTGATCAGCTGGAAGAACAGCGGCAGCTGCCCGTGCACCGCCATCACCGCTCCGACCTCGCCGACCCCTACCGCGTTCTGGGCGAGCATCAGGACGGGTCCCAGGCCGGTGATCCCCGAGGCCACGCAGACGGCCGCGATCCAGGCGTTGTTCGTCCACACCATCGCCGCGAAGCCCGCACCGGGGTCGTAGTACTGGGCGAACATCGAGTCCACGTACTGCTGCTGGTCGTCCGGTGACATGACGGCGTTGCGCAGGTCGTCGTGGACCGCCAGGTGCCAGCCGGTCGCCACGGCGACCACGAAGAACGCGACCATGACGGCCACCGTCCACCAGCGGATCCGGTGCAGCGCCGCCGGGAAGGAGACGAGCAGGAACCGCCGGGCCTGCTCCCAGGCCGGGACGTGCGCGCCGGCCAGCCTCGCGTGTGCGCGGCCGACCAGCTGGGACAGCCGCATGACGGTGAGCGGGTCCGGCGCCGCCGAGCGGACCGTGGACAGGTCGGTCGCGACCGAGCGGTAGAGCCGGACCAGCTCGTCCACCTCCGCCCCGGACAGCCGCCGGCTCCGCGACAGCCGGTCGAGCCGGTCCCACTGGGGGGCGTGCACGGCGGTGAAGGCGTCCAGGTCCACGGGGACAGCCTGCCACCCGGGACCGCCCGACACCGCGAGTCGGCTACGGTGCTGATGTGACGACCCAGGGCATCCTCACCGGCGAGGGCGTGCTGCTGGAGGCCGAACCGGCGTCGTTCGCCTCCCGGATGCTCGGTGCGGCGCTCGACTACTCGTTGGCCGCGGCCGTCCTCGTGGCGGCCCTGACCGCCGCGGACGCCGTCGGCAGTGCCTCGGGCTCCGGGGGACGCATCGCGGTCGTCGTCGCGATCGTGACGGTGCTCGTGCTGATACCGGTGACCGTCGAGACGTTGTCCCGCGGCCGTTCGCTCGGCCGGCTGGCCAGCGGCGTGCGCATCGTGCGGGACGACGGCGGGCCTGTGACGGTGCGCCACGCGCTCATCCGCGCGCTCATCGGGGTGATCGAGCTCTGGCTGCTCCTGGGCATCCCCGCGCTCCTCGCCTCGATCGCGAGCCCCCGCGGTAAACGACTCGGAGACATGGTGGCCGGGACCTATGCGGTCAGGGTCCGGGGCGGCCCGAGCGGGTGGGCACCGCTCACGATGCCCACCCACCTGGTGGGATGGGCGCAGCACGCCGATGTGGCACGGCTGCCGGACTCCCTGGCACTGGCCGCGCGCCAGTTCCTCGGCCGCGCGCCGCGGCTGAACCCCGCCTCGCGCGCAGAGCTCGGGAGCCGCCTGACCACCCAGGTCCTGGCCTACGTGCACCCGTGGCCCCCCGCCGGCACGCACCCCGAGTCCTTCCTGGCGGCAGTCCTGGCCGAACGGCGCGAGCGCGAGCTGGCCACCGAGCAGACCCGCACGCGACGCGCGCACCTGGAGGCCGATGCCTTCACCCGGCTGCCGTACGGCGTGCCGGACCCCACGACCTGAGGGCGGACATGACCGTCATGGTGACCGGCGGCGCCGGGTACATCGGTTCGCACGTGGTCACGGCCCTGCTGGCCGCCGGCCGCACCGTCCTGGTGGTCGACGACCTGTCGACCGGACGGCGCGAGTCGATCCCCGACGTGCCCCTCGTGCGGCTCGACCTCGCCGACCCGGACTGCGTGCCGGAGCTCACCGACGCCGCGCGGGCCCACGGGGTGCGCGCGGCCGTGCACCTGGCGGCCAAGAAGCGGGTCGACGAGTCGGTCGCGCTCCCGCTCCGGTACTACGAGCAGAACGTGGGCGGCCTCACCCACCTGCTGCGCGCGCTCGTCGCCGCACAGGTGCGGGACGTCGTGTTCTCGTCCTCGGCGGCCGTGTACGGCAGCACCGGTCCGGACCCGGTGACCGAGCAGCATCCGACAGCCCCGGTGAACCCCTACGGCCGCACGAAGCTGATCGGCGAGTGGCTGCTGCAGGACTGCGCGCGCGCCCACGGGCTGCGGACCGTCGCGCTGCGCTACTTCAACGTCGCCGGCGCCGCGCAGCGCAGGCTCGCCGACCACGGCACCGGCAACCTGGTGACCGCGACGGTGGCCGCGTTGCGCCGCGCGGACGCGCCGCAGGTGTTCGGCAACGACTACGACACGCCGGACGGCACCTGCGTGCGTGACTTCGTGCACGTGCAGGACGTCGCGGAGGCCCATCTGGCCGCCCTCGACGGCCTCGCTTCCGGTACGCCGCCACCGCCCGTGCTCAACGTGGGCACGGGCCGTGGCACCTCGGTGGCGCAGGTGGTCGAGCGGCTGTCCGACCTGGCCGGACGGCCCGGCTGTGCGCGTTTCGAGGGCCGACGCGCCGGCGATCCCCCGGCAGTGGTCGCGTGCGTCGACCTGATCGGCGACCGCCTCGGCTGGCATGCGCGGCACAGTCTCGACGACATGCTGCTCAGCGCCTGGCAGGCAACCTCGGCGTAGCGGTCGGAGCCGCGTCGACCCACGACCTCAGTCGACTGCGACGACCTCGGGCGTCCCGAACCGGGCCACCACGGACGAACCGGCCAGCACGAGCACGAAGCCGCCCACCGCGATCGCCTCACGGCCGGCGGCCGCGTGGTCACCCGCCAGCAGCACGCCCAGCACGGCACCGCCGACGGTCTCGACCCCGGTGACCACCGCGGAGACCGCGACCGCGGGCGCGCGCTGGAACGCCAGGGCCGTGAGCAGCAGACCCAGACCTCCCCCGGCGGCCGCTGCCCAGGCGGCCGGGGACGCCAGGAGCGCCAGGGGCGCCAGATCCACCAAGGTGTGCACCCCGGCTGCCAGGACGGAGAACCCGCAACCGGCGAGCAGCGCGAGCATCACCCCCAGACCCTTCGTCGGCGGACGAGCCGCCGCCCACGCCCCCACCCCGGCGATCACCAGGACGGCACCCACCAGCACGGCCGGGGCGTGCGCGGAGCTCCCGGCCCGGACGGTCGTGGTCGACGACGCCAGCAGCACCAGGCCCACGCCGGTGAGCCCCAGACCACCCCATTCGAGCGGTCTCATCCGGGTACCGAGCACCCGCACCGCGAGCAGCGCGGCCACGGCCAGGGACGACGCACGCCCCGCCTGGACGACGAACACCGGCAGCACCCGAAGTGCGACGAACGCGAGCGCGAACCCTGCCGCCACCAGCACCAGCGCGGCGAGGTAGGTACGGTCCTGCACCAGCCGCCACACGAGCGCGACATGCATCCTGTCGGTGCCCTGCCCGGCGCGCGCCGCGCGGGCCTGCAGCACGAGCGCCGCCCCCGAGCAGAGCGCGGCCAGACCAACCGCAACCAGTGCCCAACTCACACAGACCCTCCGCACGCCGCGACCTGACATCACTTGTGGGAGAACTATGCTCCCTCCGTTGGATCGGGCGACCGACCAGGTCACGCACCTGGTCGTGACCCTGTCGAGGCCTCGAGCAGGGGGAATTCGGATGGGGCAAGGCCGTGCCGCGGGCGCGGGAACGACGGGGACACCCGAGGTGCGGCGCTATCCGTGGACGCTCGTCCTGGCCGCGTTCATCGGCGTGACCCTCGTCCTGACAGCAGTCGTCGCACGCGTCGACGCCACCACCGGCACCACCGGCGCCACCGGCGTGCACTGGATCGACGGCTGGTTCCACTTCGACTCCGGCTGGTACTGGGCGATCACCCAGAACGGCTACTTCTACAGCCCGGGCCAGCAGTCCTCGATCGCCTTCTTCCCGGTCTTCCCGCTCGCCACGCGGGGCCTGGTCCAGGTGTTCGGCCTGGCGGGAACGGATGCCGGCACCCAGGTAGTCGGTCAGCTGCTCGCCCTGCTGTCCGGGCTCGGCGCTGTCCTGCTGTTCGGCCGCTGGGTCTGGGACCGCCTGCCGAGTCGCTCGGCGGCCCTCGCGATCGCCGTCGTCCTGGCCTACCCCTACACGTTGTTCCTGCACGGCGCGATGTACGCCGACGGGATGTTCCTCCTCCTGGCGCTCTGCGCGTTCATGCTGCTGGACCGCCGTTGGTTCCTGGCGGCAGGCGTCGTCGGCGCGCTCGCCGTCGCCAGCCGCCCGTTCGGGGTGGCCGTCGCGGTCGGCCTCACGGTGCGGACGTTGGAGCTGCTGGCGGCGGACGACGGTGGCGACGGCTGGCGCGACATCGTGCGGGCCGTGCGCCGCGTACGCCTCCGGCACACAGCCGTGCTGCTGTCGTTCGGCGGGCTGGTCGCCTGGATGGTCTACCTCGGGACGACGTTCGGCGACCCGCTGGCGTTCGTCAAGGCGGAGTCGGCCCCCGGCTGGGACCAGGGCGTGGGCCCCCACACCTGGTTCAAGGTGGCCTTCTTCGGTGCACTCGTCCACGGCCACTGGCGGATGGGGGCGAACCTCGGTCTGCAGGCCCTCGCCTGTCTGCTGGTGGTGCTGCTCATCCCCCGGGTGGTCCGCAGGTTCGGCTGGGGCTACGCGGCGTACACGGCGGTGGTCATCGCCATCCCCATCCTCGGGACCAAGGACTTCATGGGTGCGGGACGGTACGCGCTCGCCGCCTTCCCGGCGCTGGCCGTCGGCGGGGACTGGCTCGCAGCGCGACCCCGCTGGGTCACGGTCGTGGCCCTCAGCTTCATGACGGTCGTGATGATCATCCTGACCTGGTACTTCGCATCTGATAGAGAGGTCTCATGACCAGCGCCGGTGTCCTGTCCATCTTCTTCCCGATGTGGAACGAGGAGGCCTACGCCGAACGCGCCGTCGATGCCGCGCGCACGATCTGCCGCGAGCTCGTCGACGAGGGTGCGATCAGCGACTACGAGCTCATCGTCGTCGACGACGCCTCGACCGACCGGACGCCCGAGATCGCCGATGCCATGGCCGCCGCCGACCCGCACGTGCGGGTCGTGCACCATGAGCACAACCGCAAGCTCGGTGGCTCGATCAAGACGGGCCTGGCGGCGAGCACGGGCGACCTGGTGCTCTACACCGACGCCGACCTGCCCTGGGAGATGGGCGAGCTGCGTCGGGCCCTGCGGGTGCTGCGCACCTACGAGGTCGACGTCGTGAGCGCCTACCGCCTCGACCGCACGGGCGAGGGTCCCCAGCGCACCATCTACTCGTTCTTCTACAACGGCCTGATCCAGGCGATGTTCGGCACCCGGATCCGGGACATCAACTTCTCGTTCAAGCTGTTCACGCGGCAGGTGCTCGATGTCGTGCACCCGGTGAGCGAGAGCTCGTTCATCGACGCCGAGCTCGTGATCCGGGCGCGCAACGCGGGCTTCCAGATCCTCCAGATCGGGGTCGACTACTTCCCGCGAACCCGCGGGATCTCGACCCTGTCCTCCCCCGCCGTGATCCGGGCCCTCCTGCGGGAGCTGTTCGCGCTGCGCCGCGAGCTGCACCGATGACCCGTTCGCTCGTCGTGACCGCCGACGACCTCGGCCTGAGCCCGGGCGTCAACGCAGCGGTCGCGGCCGGGTACGACCACGGCATCGTGACCGCGACGTCGCTGCTGGCCGTCGGCCGGGCCTTCGAGGACGCGGCCCACGTGCTGCGCGAACGCCCCGGTCTCGAGCTCGGTGCCCACCTGGCGCTGGTGGGCGAGGACCCGCCCCTGCTCGGTGCCTCGCAGATCCCGACGTTGGTCGACGCCCACGGCGCCTTCCCTCTGTCGTACCGCACGGTCGTGGCCCGCGGGTTGACGGGTCGACTCGACCCGGACGATGTGCGTCGGGAGCTGTCTGCCCAGCTGGACCGCGTGCTGAGCCTGGGCCTGCCGGTCACCCACGTCGACACCCACCAGCACACCCACCTGTGGCCCGCGGTCGCGGCCGTCGTGCTGGACCTGGCCCGCGAGGCCGGGGTCCCGGCGGTGCGTCTGACGACGAGTCACGCGCACTCGGTCGTGGGCCTCGGGGTGCGCACCCTGGCCCGTCCGCTGCGCCGACGTGCCGCACGGACCGGTCTGGTGGGCACCGCCGACTACGCCGGACTGGACGAGGCCGGGTCGATGGACGCCGCCCGCTTCGCGTCGACGCTGCGTTCGGCCGCACGGCGGGGGGCCGCCAGCCTGGAGATCAACGCGCACCCCGGGACCGCGGACGAGGCGGCGCTCACGCGGTTCGACTGGGGCTATCACTGGGCGCAGGAGCAGGCGATGCTCCTGGACCCCGCCACCCGGGCCCTCGTCGCGGAGTGCGGATACCGCCTGACCGGGTTCAGCGAGCTGTCCGGGCCTGACGACCTCGCAGGCTGAGCTCTCAGCCCGCCTCGACCACGCGACGCAGATCCGGTTCGAGGTAGATGACCTGAGCGGTCGGCACGGCCGCCCGAACCCTGGCCTCGGCCTCGTCGATCGCCTGGGCGATGACTGCGGCATCGCCGTGGGAGATCTCTATCTTGGCGGCGACCAGGAGCTCCTCGGGCCCCAGGTGCAGCGTCCGCAGGTGGATGACCGAGGTGACCGCACCACCCACGAGCGCGGCCCTGATCGCCGTCACGTCCTGCTCCGAGGCCGACTCGCCGATGAGCAGCGAGCTCATCTCGATGGCCAGGACCACCGCGATCACCACGAGCAGCAGACCGATGCCCGCGGTGCCCGCGGCGTCCCACCGACCATCCCCGGTGAGCAGCGTGAGCCCGATGCCGAACGCGGCGAGGATCAGACCGACGAGGGCGCCGGCGTCCTCCAGCAGCACGACGGGCAGCTCGGGAGCCTTGGCCGTCCGGACGAACTGCCCCCAGGACCGCGTCCCACGCACGTGGTTCGACTCGCCCACCGCGGTACGCAGCGAGCTGCCCTCCATCACCATGGACACCGCGAGGACGACCAGCGGCACCCACCACCAGGTCCCCTCGATCGGGTGCGGGTCCCCCCACTTGTGCCACGCCTCGTAGAGGGCGAACAGCCCGCCGAGGCTGAACAGCACGATCGAGACGATGAACGCGTAGACGTAGCGTTCGCGCCCGTAGCCGAACGGGTGGTCGGAGTCGGCCGCTCGGCGCGAACGCCGGCCGCCGATCAGCAGCAGCAGCTGGTTCCCGGAGTCCGCGAAGGAGTGCACGGACTCGGCGAGCATCGAGCTGGACTGGGTGAGCAGGTAGGCCACGAACTTGGTGGCCGCGATCCCCAGGTTGGCCGCCAGCGCCGCGATGATCGCCCTGTTCCCGCTACCGCTCGACATCCGTGCTCCCTCGTCCGTTGACCGTGCGCAGCCTAACGGGGCCCCCGGGGGTCAGGACTCAGTCGGCAGCCCGGACCTCGACCTCGCGCGCCTCGTCGGCCAGCAGCACCGGCACACCGTCCCGGACCGGGTACGCCAGCCGGCGCACCGGATCGGTGCCGACCAGCTCGGGTTCACCGTCGGGACCGACGGCATCGATCAGCGGCGACCCGGTCACCGGGCACCGCAACAGCTCCCTGGCCCACGGCTCCAGCGCCGGTCCGCTCGTCGTCGCCACCATCAGGCCCCGCCCTTCACCAGCGCGATCACGTCGTCGCGCACCTTGATCATGATGTCCTCGTCGGCCGCCTCGACATTGAGCCGTAGCACGGGCTCGGTCTGCGACTCGCGCACGTTGAACCACCACTGCGGCACCCCGTCCCAGTGCGAGACCGTGAGGCCGTCCAGCTCGTCGACCTGAACCGGCCCGACACCTGAAGCGTAGGCGCGCCGGACGGCGTCCTTCGCCGCGTCGACGTCCGGGACCAGCAGGTTGATCTCGCCGCTGGCGCTGTACGGCTGGTAGAGGTCCGCCAGCACCGACATGGGGTGCTGCTGCTCGCCGAGAGCCGCCAGCACGTGCAGCGCGGCCAGCAGGCCGTCATCGGCGTAGAAGAACTCGCGGAAGTAGTAGTGACCGGAGTGCTCGCCGCCGAACACGGCACCGGCGGCCGCCATCTCGCGCTTGACGTACGAGTGGCCGACGCGGGTCCGGACGGTCCGCGCCCCGGCCGCGGCCATCAGGTCGGGCACCACCCGCGAGGTGATGAGGTTCCAGATCACCGTGGCCTCGCGCCCGGCGCGCTGCTCGCGCTCGACCTCGCGCAGGCCGATGAGTGCGGTGATCGCCGACGGGCTCACCGCCTCGCCCAGCTCGTCGACCACCAGGCAGCGGTCGGCATCGGCGTCGAAGGCGAGACCCAGGTCTGCGTGATGCTCGAGCACGGCCGCCCGCAGGTCGGCGAGCGACTCGGCCTCCAGCGGTCCCCCTGTGCGGTGCGGCAGCCGCCCGTCCAGGCGCATGTGCACCTCGATCACCCGCACGGGTGCCGGCTCGATCCCCGCGTCGACGCCCAGCACCGCGGGCACTGTCAGACCGGCCATCCCGTTGCCTGCGTCGACGACGACCACGAGCGGACGGACGGTGGACAGGTCCACCAACCCGCGCAGCATCGCCGCGTAGTCGACCAGCACGTCCCAGGTCGAGACCTGGCCGAGCTCCCCGACCACGGGCAGCCCGTCGCTCAGGTACTGCTCCGCCCGCCGCGCCACCTGCACCAGACCGGAGTCCTCGGCGACCGGTGCTGCACCCGCCCGGCAGAGCTTGAGCCCGTTCCAGCCCGCCGGGTGGTGGCTCGCGGTGACCATGACGCCGGGCAACCGGCGCACGCCGGAGGCGTAGTACAGCTCGTCCGTCGAGCACAGACCGAGCTCGACCACGTGCACGCCCCGCATGGCCAGCCCCTCGACCACCGCCGTCGCGAGCTGCGGCGACGTCACGCGCATGTCGTGACCGACCACGACGGTGTCGTCCCCGTCCGGGAGCACCACCTCGTCGGCGAACGCTGCGGCAAGGGCCGTGACCGACTCCTCGTCGAGGTCCTGCGGTACCCGCCCACGCACGTCGTAGACGTTGACGACCGCGCCGAGCCCGCTCACTGTCCGTCCGACCTCATCGCTGTCCCGATTCCCGGACCTGACCCCGGGCGCACCGCGCCGGGCCCGTCCACCGTCTGCGGCGGCCGGCGGCTCCCACTGTAGCCGCGCAGCCCTCAGCCCACCGGGCCGATGTCGGCCGCCGTGAGCGGTTCGCCGTCGCCGTCCACCGCGAACCACGCGTTCTTCTCGCAGCGCGGGCAGGAGACGAACACCGCCGGGATGCCGCTCGGCGTCCGCATCCGGATCCGCGTGATCCGCGGTTCACCGCAGGACAGGCAGACGGCCGTGCCGGGCACGGGAGGACCTGCGGGCTGGCTGAACGAGCCGAGCGGTTCCGGGTCGTCCGAGCGGCGAGCAGCCATCTCAGTCCTCGCCGCCGTGCAGCACCCGCAGATGGCCGCGCGGACGGCCGGGCGCCGCGGGGTCGGGCGCCGCGGAGGGGACCGGGACGGCCGGCCTCCCCGCCTCGCGCACAGCGTCGGCAAGCGCGAGCAGATCGTCACGGCTGGGCGGCGGGGTGGTCAGGTCCGGGGTGAGCCGGACCACCTCCCATCCGCGGGGCGCCGTGAGTCGCTGGGCGTGCACCGAGCACAGGTCGTAGGAGTGGGGTTCGGCCAGCTGCGACAACGGGCCGAGAACGGCCGTGGAGTCGGCGTAGACGTAGGTGAGCGTGGCCACCGCAGGGAGCCCGCAGGCCGTTCGCGAGCACTGCCTCACACTTCTCACGGGCTCGACCGTACCTCCCGCGCGCCCGGCGGCCAGGCAGGCACGGCCGTCGAGGCCACCGGGCTACCCTGAGCGGATGATGTCGTGGGGTGGAAGCCGGCGCACCGGTGGTGCACCGGGCGGCGGAGCACCAGGCGCAGGGACTCCCGGCCCCGGGGCTGGTCCGGCTCCGACCCGCGCGCTCGTCAGCTCACGGCGCTCGGGGGCGGCCTCGACCCCGACGTCCGGGGCGCGGCGCCGCGACCGGCGCGGCCGGGGTCTGCGTGGCCCGCTCATGCCCAGCACGTTGCCGGCCT
Organism: Actinomycetota bacterium; assembly: GCA_018898235.1. Taxonomy (GTDB): domain Bacteria; phylum Actinomycetota; class Actinomycetes; order Actinomycetales; family Cellulomonadaceae; genus Cellulomonas. The sequence goes on from JAHIJU010000247.1 coordinate 39,038, forward strand.
ACCGCACCCGCGCCGAACGGTTCGACGACCTCGTCCTGGAGGCCGTCGAGACGCTCGAGCGGCGCTGGTCGCGTCAGCTCGACGGCACGGAGTTCGCCGTCGAGGACGTCCCCCCGAGCCAGCCGGCCCCCTGGGAGATCGGCGGCGTCCCGCTCGGGCGCTACTTCCCGTCCGACGCCGGGCAGCCGGACCGGATCGTGGTCTATCGCCGTCCGATCGAGATCCGGGCCTTCGACCGGGACGACCTGGCCGATCTCGTCCATGACGTGGTCGTCGAGCAGGTCGCCCACCTGCTGGGCCGCGCACCGCAGGACGTCGACCCCGACTTCCGCGACGACCACTGAAGGCCCCGCCACCCATGAGTTCACCTGTCGTCCGTGTCGTCTGCGTCGTCTTCCACCCCGGCGACGAGCTCGCGGCGTTCGTCGAGTCGCTGCCGGGTGCGAGCTCACGGCCGGTCGAGCTGGTCGTCGTCGACAACGGGACCGACCAGTCGGTCTCGGCGCCGGTGACCGAGCGCGCCGGGGGCCGGCTGCTGGTCACCGGCGCGAACCTGGGCTACGGCACCGCAGCCAACCGGGGCGCGGCCGGGGCGCAGACCGACTGGGTCGTCGTGGTGAACCCCGACATCGAATGGGCCCCTGGCGCGCTCGACGCCCTGCTCGACGCCGGTGCAGCCGAGCCGTCGGTCGGTGCCCTGGGGCCGAAGGTCTGCAATGTCGACGGGTCGGTCTACCCCTCGGCGCGCGAGCTGCCGTCATTGACCCAGGGAGCCGGGCACGCCCTGTTCTCCCGCATCTGGCCGACCAACCCGTGGACCCGCGCCTACCACGCCCGTCAGGAGCGGATCGGCGACCGACGAACGGCCGGTTGGCTCTCGGGCTCCTGTCTGCTGCTGCGCCGCACGGCGTTCGAGCAGATCGGCGGCTTCGACGAGCGCTACTTCATGTTCTTCGAGGACGTCGACCTGGGCGAACGCCTGGGCCGCGCAGGGTGGGCCAGCCTGTACGTCCCGCAGGCGACGGTGACCCACCTCGGGGGCGCCTCGTGGCGGTCGACCCCCGCGCCCATGGTCCGGGCCCACCACGCGAGCGCCCGGCGCTACCTGTTCTCCCGCTACTCGCGCTGGTACCAGGCCCCCGTGCGCGCCGCCCTCGCGGTCGGCCTGGCCGCCCGCGAGCAGGTCCAGCTGCGCACCGGCCGCACACACTGAGCCGGCCGGACCCGGGCCGCGTCAGCCGAGCCCGAGCGCCGGGTCCTGCCGCACCGGGACCATGGCGGCGGCACCGTCCACGCGGACCGGGTCGAGTAGGCTCACCAGCTCGCCATCCGCCTGCGTGAGCGTGGACACCAGCGCCCACGCGAGGCTCGCCCCGGAGCCGGACGAGGTCACCAGACGGACCGCGGCGACCTTGCTCCCCGACCCCGCAGGCGCGAGGTCATCGATCGACCATGCACCCGTGGTCCCGGCATCGACCGACAGCTGGTGGGTGACGAGGACCCGGCCGTCGGTGCCGATCACCTCGACCTGGCCCGCCGCGCTGACGTCGGTAGCCACCTGGGCACCGTCGCCGACCGCACCGATGACCAGGGTGGACGCCGTCCCGACCGGCACGGCCACGAGCCCGTCACCGACGGGTGTCGAGGCCGCCAACGCCCGATCGACGCGTGCCGTGTCGTCGAGCTCCCCCGCCGCGCCCACCCGACTGAAGGCCGCGGACGCCACGAACGGCGCGTCGGCGTCGACCACCACGGTGTACCGGTCGGCCGGCAGCCCGCCGAGCGGGACGTCGACCACCTGCCCGGCGGACAGGTCGACCGAGTCGGCGCCGGGCAGCTCGACGGGGCCGCCCGATCCCAGCAACGAGATCCGAGCCGTGGTGTCCATATCGGGTGACAGGAGCCGCAGGACGGGCTGGGAGCTGTCGCCGACCGCGGACGACCCCACCACCAGACCGGGCACGATCTGGCGAGCCGCCGGCCCCGAACCCGGGACCACCAGGTCGGTGCCCGCCGCGGTGAAGCCGTTGAGCAGGTCGTCCTGCAGGTGGGCCGACACCTGACCACCGCTCACGCTCACCTGCACGACGAGCGCGCGTTGCTCACCGGCGACAGCGGCCAGGTCGACCACCTGCTGGGCGCCGGGTGCGACGAGCGCCCGATCGTTCGTCAGGTCGACCGGACCGGCCGCACCCCACACCTGCCAGGTCACCTCAGCCGCCGTGCTTCCGGGGTTCACCAGGACGAGACGTGCCGTCGCGCCCACCGACGTCGCCCCTCCGACCAGCCAGGACTGCGCACTCGCAGGCTGGCACGAGGCTCCCGACAGCCCCCGCAGATCGCCGGCGGTCGTCACCGTCATCGAGGCTGCGGCGACCTGCGTCGCGCCGCTGGACCCCGCGTCGGCCCGCACGACGGTGGCGGTCGCGACGTCGTTCAGCCGGAGCGAGGCACCTCCGGCGGCCAGGGCCCCCGCCGCCGTGCCGTCGAGCCTGCGCACGAGCGCTGCACCGGCGTCGCTGCCGACGGTCACGGTCTCGGTGCTCGTCCGCGGGGTGACCGGAACCGCGTCGAACTCCGATCCGGTGGACCGGGCGCCCTCCGGGAGCTGGACGGTGCCGGGGCAGACCAGGGTCGTCGCGCTCGCGGGCACGTGCGCCGTCGGGTCCGGCACGCCATGGGCCGTCGCCGATGGCTGCCGGATCCCCGCGCCGACCACGGCGACGGTGACCGCGAGCACGGCAAGCGCAGTACCCGCGCGTCCGAGCCTGCCGAGCCAGCGCCGCTGCGGCGTCCGGTCACTCATCCGCGTCCTGCCTTCCGTCGACGCAACGGCAGCGCCACGAGCACCGCGAGCAGCCCGACACCGCCCTGGGCGACGAGCCAGGGGGTACGCCCCGGATCGACGTACCGCACCTCGAGATGACCCGCAGCGCCCGCCGGCACCGTGAACCCCTGGCGCCAACCGACGTCGGCGCGGCTCAGCGGGGTCCCATCGATCCACGCGTGCCAGCCCGCCGCGCCGCGCGCCGCCAGGACCAGGACGCGGTCACCGTCCGCGGCCTCGAGCCGGGTGTCCACCTGGCTGCCGTCGGAGGCGACCGCCGTCGCCGTCGTGGTCAGCGCCGTCGGATCGGCTCCGGGCACGAGCAGCCGCGCCCAGCTCGTCACGACGGCGCGGCCCGCATCGGCGGCCGGTGCGGCCACCCGCCACAAGGTCCCGGTCGACCCAGACGTGACGCGTTCGAGGCCCGCGGTCGCATCGAGCCGGGCCACCAGGAGCGCACGCGCCTGGCCCGCGGCGTCGTCCCCGGTCGAGCCGCGGGCCAGTGCCGGGACCTGCACATCGGCGACCCCGAGGGCGCCGAGCGACGCCGACACGTCCACCCCGGCTCCGGCGGCGAGGAGGGCCACCGCGTCCTGGGCCTCGGCACTCGCGCCGTCGAGGTCGGCGAGCCCACCCGAGGCCAACGGACCCGTCAGAGCGCCGGTCGAGACGGAGGCGGCCTGGTCGATGAGGAGCACACCGTCCGCCCGGAGCAGCTGCCAGCGGACCGGGTCGGTGCCGGCGGCCGCCGCCACCATCAGCACCCGAGATCCGGCGGGCGCGGCGAACGCCTGCTGCGCGACCGCCGGCACCACAGGGTCGTCGCCGGCCCGCAGCGCGAGCCCCGACCCTGAGCGCATCTGCCACACCCAGGACCCGGCACTGACGCCCACCACCACCACCGCCAGGGCCACGAGCCCGGCCGCCACCGGCTGGCGCCATCCGAAGGCGTGGGTCGCCAGCCGTGCGCTCGCACCGTCGGCCCCGACCAGCCCGGCCACCAGCAGCCCGAGGAGCGCGAGCGACACCGCCGTCCCCACCCAGGCAGGTCCGACCTGGTCCGCGCTGCGCACGGCCGGCACCGCGGCCACAACGGTCGCGGACGCCAGGCCGATCGCCGCGACGAGCCATCCGACCCGCACCGCCCGGGCCGCCCGACCACCCCGGGCGAACGCGAGCACCGCGAGCACCAGCACCAGTCCGCCGGCCAGCACAGGCCAGGCCTCCTGGCCCCAGGTCGGCACCCACGCGGGCACCAGGGCGTCCGTCACGGTCGTCGGGACACCGAGCAGGCGGTGCACGGCACCCGCGGGTGTCTGCGTGGTGGCGAGCCCCGGTTCGGCGAGCAGCACCCGTACCCCGACCAGCCCGCGCCCCGCGGCCTCGACAAGCAGCGGCCCGAGGAGCACCAGGGCCGGGACCGGGACCAGCAGCACCCGCAGACCGCGCCGGCCGGTGGCCACGGCCACCACGACGCACACCAGGATCAGTGGTGCGAGCAGCACGGGAGCACCCGCCACGGTCACCGCACCGGCGAGCGCCGCACCACCGAGGGCGGCCACCGAACGTCCCGGTGCACGCCCGCCGAACACGGCGGCGTCACCGACCGGCACCGGCTGCGACCGGTGGGCGACGGCGGGATGCGGCTCCTCCGGGGCCGCCTCGCCCTCGGTCGACGGGGCCGCGACGGTCGCCAGTCCCGACACGACGCGGTCGCCTCGCTGCACGCCGAGCGCCCGGGCCACGCCCAACGCCACGAGCGGCAGGCCGATGTGCGCCACGACCGCGCCCAGCCGGCCGGAGGCCACGGCGAGCAGCAGCGGCGGCGCCAGCGCCCACACGAGAGCAGCCCAGGCGCGCGTCGCGACCGACCGCGTCGCCGCACCGGAGGCCGCCCAGGCGCTCCAGCCCGCGAGCAGGACACCGCCGAGCAGCAGGCCCGAGGCCACCGGCACCAGACTGCCGTCGAAGAGCGCCGCCGGGAGGGCCAGGACCCGGAGCAACGGGTCGGCGGCACCGGCCGTCCCGAGCCCGGAGTCCACCCACCCGGAGGTCGCGGCGGACCACAGCCCGTCCCACGTGGAGGTGGCGAAGGCCAGCGCACCGCCGGACAGCCGCCCGCCGGTGAGCACCGGCGCGAGCAGCCCCCCGAGCGCGACGACGCTCGCGACCAGCAGCACGGTCATCACAGCCGCCAGCGTCGCCCGGCGTCGGCGGGCGAGCGCCGCGAGCTCCGAGAGCTCAAGCTCGGACGCCCTGGCACCAGCGGGGTCGGCGTGGGACCGCGTGAGGCGCCGGTCGCGTGCCGCGACCCACACCTCGCGCCAGCTCGCCTGCAACGGCCACAGCGTTCGCCGCGGCAGCCGAACTGTCCGATGCGCGGCGGCCCGGGACCTCCGGACCGCCGCCGGGCGCGCCAGGGCCGCCCATCCCCCGCTGAGCTCGTCGGCGGCCAGCTCGGGGGACGAGAGCGCCACCTGGCCCAGTGCGCGCAACGGCGCCGCGACCAGCGCCGCGAGCACGACGAACGGCACACCCCACCAGGGCGCCGCCACCAGCCTGGCGTGCACCAGCGAGCGGCGACGCGCGGCGTAGGACCTGCGGGGGTCAGCGGCGTCGGGCTCGCCGTCGCCGTCCAGGTCCACCAGCTCGACGTTCCCCCGCCGCAATCCGTGGAACCCCGCCTGGGCGTGCCGCACCACGGCCGAGGGCACGACGACCACCCGGTGCCCCGCGAGCCGCGCGCGGCGCGACAGGTCGAGCCCGTCGCCGAACGACCCCAGCGCCGGATCGGTTCCGCCCAGCTCGTCCCACACGTCGCGGCGCACGAGAGCCCCCGCGATCCCGACGCCGAGGACGTCGGTCCGGCCGTCATGCTGCCCCTGGTCGAGCTCTCCCGGTTCGACGTCGTTCACGCGGCGCCCGGACCGGGTGGTCCGCACCCCCACCTCGAGCAGCCGCTCCGGATCGGTCCACGTGCGCTGCTTGGCCCCGGCCACCACGACCGACGGGGCATGGCTCACGGCGCGGACCAGCTCGGCGAGGGCATCGGGTGCCGGGGCGCTGTCGTCGTGCAGCAACCACACCCACGGCATCGGTTCGCCGCCGCCGACGGCGAACCGCGCCAGCCCCTCGCTCACCGCCTCCCCGAAGGTGCGGACCGGGACGTGCGCATAGGCCGTCCGCACGTCAACGGCTCCGGCGAACGCCCTGTCCAGCTCGGCGCGCGCTCCGGCCGGACCACCCACGTCCACCAGCAGGACCTGCACGGGGTGACGGGTCTGGTTCGCCAGGGCGTCCAGGGTGCGCGACAGATAGGGACCGACCCCCGCCGTCACCACCACGGCCGTCACCGCAGCAACGACCGGCACTGACGACGTGGCCGACGAACCTGCCAGGTCTGCGGGCCTCATCCCACGCGTGAGACGGGTCCGGGTCGGACGATCACGACCTCAGACCACCCGACGCTTGAGCTTGCGCCGCTCCCGCTCGGACAGGCCGCCCCAGATGCCGAAGCGCTCATCGTTGGCGAGCGCGTAGTCGAGGCACTCGGCCCGCACCTCGCAGCCCGTGCAGACCTTCTTCGCCTCGCGGGTCGAGCCACCCTTCTCAGGGAAGAACGCCTCCGGGTCGGTCTGGGCGCACAGCGCGCGCTCCTGCCACGACATCGGTCCCGTCTCGGGCTCGTCGAACAGCGAGAGCACATCGGCCAACGGGGTGGGAGCAGGGGTGCCGCGCACTCCGTCGTCGTCGAGCAGTTCCCACATGTGTGCCTCCCGGGCCGGTCTGCCCGCACCGCCTGCCGCTGCGAAGCGCGTCAGGGTGAATTACACGCGTGTCGTTCACGGCCGTCAAGTCAGCGTGTGCTAGTTGTCCGATTTCTGGCGATTCTCACCCGGCCTAGGCTGTGCGGATGCAGGAGAACCCCGGTGCGCAGGTGCTCGCAACCGTGCTGAAGGACCCCGGACGGCCCCGGATCACCTGGTACGGCCCTGACGACGAGCGGGTCGAGCTGTCCGGGGCCGTGCTCGCCAACTGGGTCAACAAGACAGCGAACCTCCTGCTCGAGGAGTTCGATGCCGGGCCGGGGTCGTCTGTTCGGCTGGACCTGCCGATGCACTGGCGCACGGTCTGCTGGGCGCTCGCCGTGTGGCGGGTGGGTGGGTGTGTCGTGCTCGGGAGCGCGGACGCGGACGCGGACGCGGACGCCATCATCGGCACTTCCCCGCACCCCGGGCCCGTGCCCTACGCCGTCATCGCTCTGCCCGCGCTCGCCCGTCGCGTCACCGGTCCGCTGCCGCCCGGGGCCGTCGATGCCGCCGCGAGCCTCGCCGGCTACCCGGACCTTCTCGGACCGGTCAGCCCCGTCGACCCGGAGCAACCAGCGTTGGTCGCTGCGGGACGGCAGTGGACGTTCACCGACCTCACGGGCGCCGCGTCCGGTGATCGGCGCCCCCTTCGGGTGCTCCTCCCCACCAGGACGACGCCCGTACACACCGCCCTCCTGCGCATGTCACAGGTGCTCTCGAACGACGGGTCCCTCGTCGTCGTCGACCTCGGTGACCGGGAGCCCGAATCGCATGCCGGAACCCCGGACGTGCTTGACCACCTGCGCGCAGTCGAGCGGGTCGACGTCATCGAGGTGCCGGCCACGCCACCCGAGGCCGGCTGAGCGACCACGTAGGCGCCGCCGCCCGACCGAGCTCGCCGCTCTCGGGCGAGGTTCACGGCCAGCGCCGGCGGTTGGTCTCCTGGTCGTCCGTGCGACGAGTCGAGTCGAGTCCAGCCCACGGCTCCACGCCACCCCGGGGTGCATCGGCCGCGACCGGCCCACCAGACATGACGGCCACGGGTGCCCCGTCGGGTGGCGCGCAGCAGATCGCATGACTCGGACCGCGGGCGAGGCTACTCGCACACGGCCACGGCGCCTCCGGAGACGTTGCCGTCCACCGCGGCCGGGGCGAGGACATAGATCAACCTCAGGGCACGCCCGCCTGGACCAGCACGCCCTCGCCCCCGATCGCCAACGCCCCGTCGCTGCAGGGGACGAATGCGGCTTGCCCGCGCCGGAGCTCGAGCGAATCGCCATCAGCGCGGACAAGGACCACCCGACCGTCCAGGCACAGCACGATCCGCGGACCTCGGCCGGGCAACGGGTGACCGCCGTTGTCCACTGTCGTGATCGACAGCAGGAAGTCGTCCACGGGGGCATAGAAGATCTTCGTCGCCCCGTGCGCGACCTCCGGAGCGATCCGGATCGGTGGCGCCGCCACATAGTCCACGTTGCGCAGAAGCTCGGGCACGTCGACGTGCTTCGGTGTCAGACCAGCACGCAGGACGTTGTCGGAACTCGCCATGACCTCGATCCCGAGCCCTCGGAGGTACGCGTGCACACCTCCTGCGGGCACGAACAGGGCTTCACCGGGCTGAAGTGTCACAGGGTTCAGCAAGAGAGACGTGATCACGCCCGGATCTCCCGGGAAGCGCTGCTCGAGCATCACGACGGTGCTGTCTGCCCTGGGCGAGGGCGACCCCGCGTCGAGGCGCTCCTGGCAGGCAGCGGCGATCGCGTGCACCTCGTCCCTGGACGGTCGGGTGCGTGGCTCCAGCAATCTCGTGAAGACCGTCTGAATCCCCGCCGACGAGGGATCCGCGACCAGGACGGCGTGCAGCCTGTGGGCGAGCGGTGTGTCGAGGGTTGCGAACATCTCTGCGACACGTCGCGGGGCGCGGAATCCACAGACCGCCTCGAACTCGGTCAAGGCGTACACCAGCTCGGGCTTGTGGTTTCGGTCCTTGTAGTTGCGCGCCGGAGAGTCGAGGGGCACACCAGCGGCGTCCTCCTCCAAGAAGCCCGCTCCTGCACGCACGGCATGCGGGTGGACCTGCAACGAGAGCGGTTGCTCCGCCGCGATCACCTTGAGCAGATAGGGCAGTGAAGCGCCGAAGCGCGCCACCACATCGCTACCGAGAGCCGCATCGGCGTCGTCGTCGATGACAGCATCCAGCCGAGTGCCGGACTCGTCCTGCAGCCGGGAAGGAGCCTTGGGGTGAGCACCGAACCACACCTCGGCGATGACCGGCGGGTCCTGCACGCCGATGAGGTCCTGGATCGCTGTGGACGAACCCCACGCATACGCCTGCGTTGCACCCGTGATCCGAAGCATGACCACCCCGTCGACATCGAGTCCGCCTACAACAACCGCCGACAATGATCCGTCGAGGGAGCGGGCGGACCTTGCGTACACCCCACCGCGACGATGCCTGCTTCACCGACCAAGAAGGGTCGAGCTCGCTCTCGCCCAACGCTCGTCCCATGGACCGATCGCCTCGACGCCGACCTCCCGCAACCGGTCGTGCCCAAGAACCGAGTACGCAGGACGCGCTGCAGGACGAACGAACTGCGCGCTCGTTGTCGGCCCGACCGCGTCCGCATCGACGCCCGCCGCCGAAGCGATCGCCCTCGCGAAGCCGTACCACGAGACACCTCCCGATGAGGTGCCGTGATAGATGCCCGACGGCGCACCCGCTTCGACCAGGCGGACGATCAGCCCAGCGAGGTCGACGGTCCACGTCGGTTGCCCGACCTGGTCATCGATCACCAGGGCACTCCCCCGTTCACGCAGGAGTCTGGCGATCGTTGACGGGAAGCTGGTACCACCTGCGCCGTACAACCACGCGGTACGCACGATGAGGTGATCGGCGCAGTAGGAGCGAACCGCCCACTCGCCGGCCGCCTTCGTACGGCCGTACGCGGTGCGCGGTGCGATCGGGTCGTCCTCCCCGTAGGGCGACGAGGCGTCCCCGGCGAACACGTAGTCCGTCGAGATCTGGACGAGCCTGGCGCCGACCTCGGAGGCAACCCGCGCAAGGTTGGCAGGGCCTACTGCGTTCACTGCGAAGGCCTCTGCCTCCTCGGTCTCCGCCTGATCCACCGCGGTGTAGGCGGCGCAGTTGACCACGACGTCGGCCGCCCGGACAGCCCGACGCACCGAGTCGAGATCGGTGATGTCGACATCGTCCCGGCCGACAGCGGTGACGTCCTCGCCGGTGAGAATTCCCGCCATGTCACGACCGAGCATGCCGTCGCCACCGACTACCAACCAGCGCACCGCTCAGAGCCCCTTCAGGTGGCCATCTCCTCGACCGGTCGAACCTTACGCGAACCGGCCGAGCCGCGGAAATTGCCTGGCAAGCACGTCCGATGCGCCACACTGAACCCATGCGCGGAATCATCCTGGCCGGCGGCTCGGGCACGCGGCTGCACCCGATCACTCTCGGCGTCAGCAAGCAGCTCGTGCCGGTCTACGACAAGCCGATGGTCTACTACCCGCTCTCGACGCTGATGCTGGCCGGGATCCGGGATGTGCTGGTCATCACCACACCGCACGACGCGGAGCCGTTTCACCGCCTCCTGGGCGACGGCTCGCAGTTCGGCATCTCGATCACCTACACGGTGCAGGACGAGCCGAACGGCCTCGCGCAGGCGTTCGTGCTCGGTGCCGAGTTCATCGGCTCCGACTCCGTGTCGCTCGTCCTCGGCGACAACATCTTCTACGGCCCAGGTCTCGGGTCGCGGCTCCAGACGTTCGCGCCTGCCGAGGGTGGGGCCGTCTTCGCCTACCGCGTGTCCGATCCGACCGCCTACGGCGTCGTCGAGTTCGATAGCGCTGGCCGCGCGCTGTCCTTGGAGGAGAAGCCGGCCAGACCGCGGTCGAACTATGCGGTGCCCGGGCTGTACTTCTACGACAACGACGTCGTGGCGATCGCGAAGGATCTCGCGCCCTCGGCCCGCGGCGAGTACGAGATCACCGATGTCAACCGCACCTACCTCGAGCAGGGGAGGCTCCACGTGGAGGTGCTGCCGCGCGGCACGGCCTGGCTCGACACGGGGACGTTCGACTCACTGCTTGAAGCCTCACACTTCGTCCGCACGATCGAGCTGCGGCAGGGCATGAAGATCGGTGCCCCAGAGGAGGTCGCCTGGCGGCGGGGCTTCTTGTCCGACGAGGAGCTCCGACTGCGGGCGGAGCCGCTGATCAAGTCCGGCTACGGGACATACCTGCTCAGCCTGCTCGACGAGCACTGAGGATCCGAGCCGGTCGCGGGCTCAGCCTCAGGTCGTCGCGGCGTCGGTTGCCGCCGTCGCGGACAGGTCGGCTGGTCTGCCCGCGACCGTCGAGCCAGGGCTGGCCTTCGCAGGCTCGTCTGTGCTCGCGCCGACCTTCGGGGTGTCAGGCGATGTCGCGTCCGGCCTGGCGAGCTCGAGGGTCAGAAGCCCGACAGCAATGCCGAATGCGAGCGCGCCGACCCCCCAGACAGCCATCGGACCGACAGGAAGCCCGCCCCACCACCATTCCCGCGCCACGTCCAGGTCGGACGTGGGGATGTCGGTGCCCGTGAGGTACCGGCGAAGGTTCTCGTGCAACGCAGCGGCGTTCGCCACCGTGAGCGCCACCAGCACGAGCGCCCATTGACCGCGGGACCACCGAACGGCAATCTCGCCTCGGACTCGACCCACCGCCGTCACGACGAGGATGGCGACCAGGGGCAGGATGTAGCGAGGCTGGATCGACTGCCCGACGGGGTATCCCGAGAGGTACTGCATGTACCCCGGGATGATCCACACGGCCGCGCCGACCAGCACCAACGCGACGAGACGGCGCCAACCCGCGCCCTGCATGCCGGCAAAGACGACACCCACGAGCACACTCCACGCCGACACCCAGACCAGCGGCGGCATGGAGGTGTCGAGCCAACCAAGTCCCCAGCCACCGAGCGCACCCGTCCACAACGACGGGATATCAGCCAGGAGCCGCAGAATGCCACCGATCGACGCGGCAGGTGGTGTGACCGAGCCGCTGACCGATTCCGACTGCCCCGTCGTGAAGAACAAGGCCACGGCGACGACGCCGAGCACTGCAGGGTAGATCTGCCGTCGCAACCAAGCCGCGGTAGGCCGGAATGTCGTGATCATGCACACCCCGACCGCGAGTGCTCCGTACATGGATGCGTCGGCCCGGGAACCCGCCCCCAGGCCGAGCGCGAGTGCCGCGAGCGCGCCCAACAGCCATCGCCGTCTCCTGTCGGTGGCTGAGATGTAGCCGAGCAGCGCCACCGGGAGAGTCACGGCCGACAGGAGTGTCCAGCTGGACGGGTTGATCGACGGCAGCAGGAACATCCCCAGGGGGACGGCGGTCACGACGGCACCGACGACGACCGCCCTGCGCAACCCGCCGGACGCGGCCCATCCGACGATGGCCATCACCCCGACCACGAGAACCGCGTTCGCCACTCGCATCAGCAGGACCGAACGCGAGACGTCCGCACCGGCGAGGAAGCTCATGACGAAGTAGAACAGCGGAGGGTACGACCCGTTGAAGTTGCCACGGCTGGTGGCCACGAGACGGTTGTCCGCGGGGGTCTGTTCCTGGCACTCGGCGCTGACGTCCGGGTGGAACGCGTAGCACGGCGCTGCGAGGAGCCGGGCCGGCACCATGCGTTCCGTCGGGCTTCCGCCTGGCTCGCACAGACCATCGCGTTCGCCATGCCCGCACCAGATGCTCGCGAGGTGATAGTCCTCATCGGGGGACGCACCGACCGGAGAAGACACCGCCCACGCCGACAGCGCGATCACGGCTGCGATCAGGCCCACTGCCCCCACTGTGCGCCGACGCAGGTTCGTGCTCGATCGCCTCCTCACGACCAGGACCCTACCAACGAGCTGCGGCGCGCCCGATCGGCGTTCATCGCCGAGCGGCCAGCTCGTAGGCCTTCACGTGCTGGGCCGCCGAGGCGGCCCACGAGAAGGTGCGCGCGCGAGCGAGGGCCGCAACCGAGAGCGACGCCCGCAGCTCTTCGTCGCGCAGAACCCGTGCGAGCTCCTTCGCTATGGACTCGGGGCTGACGTCGCAGTAGGCGACCGCATCTCCCCCGACCTCGGGAAGTGACAGCCGGCGCGTCGTGAGGACAGGGGCACCACACGCCATCGCCTCGAGAACCGGGAGCCCGAAACCCTCGCCCAGGCTCGGGTATGCAACCACGGCGGCGCCCGTCAGCAGGCCTGCCAGGTCCTCCAGCGGCAGGTAGCCAGGGCGAACCAGCGTGAGAGCCGCCGGCACCTCGGCGATTGCGGCGTCGAGCTGCGCGTCCCATCCACTGCCACCCGCAAGAACCAGGGCCGGTGGATCTGGCAGGTTCCGGCACGCAGCTACCCAGCCCCTCACCAGCGCCGAGAGGTTCTTGCGTGGCTCGAGCGTGCCGAGGAAGGCGACGTACGGCCGGTCTCCCAGAGCGAGGGCACCGCGCACCCGGTCGATCTCGGCGGCGCCTGCCGGCCGGAAGCGCTCCAGGTCGACGCCGTGCGGGGCCACGACGAACTGGCCAGGTCGACCACCGGCCAGCCGCAGAATCTCGTCGCGAGTCGCGCGCGACGGCACGATCAGTGCGCCGGCGCGACGCACAGCAGCCCTCGTGGCTGTGCGGAACAGGGCGACCTTCGCCGCCTGATGAACACCTGGATCGGAGAAGAAGGTCGCGTCGTGAAGGGTGACGGCAACGGGGACGGGGCTTCGCAACGGCATCGTGTAGTGCGGCGAGTGGACGACATCGACCTTCATCCGGCGGGCCAGCGCAGGCAGCCCCGTCTGTTCCCACATCAACCGGACGGGCCGCCGGGCGACTGCTCCCGGCGCCGCGACGACGGTGGCCGCCGGCACCCGCTGCCCGAAGACCTCGACGTCGCGCGCCTGGCAGGCGAGCACGATGTCCACGCCGAGCTCGACGAGCGCAGGGACGATGTCGTCGACGTATCGCCCGACGCCCCCGCGGTTCATCGGCACGGCCGTCGCATCGAGCAGGACCCGCACCGCTGACTCCCCCATGACGGTCTCGCCCCGTCCGGGCGGAACTGATGACCCGATAGGCTAACCGGTCGTGGCCACCACCGAGAATCTGGGTCTCCTCGTGATCGTTCCCGCATGGAACGAGCAGGAGTCGTTGCCCTCGGTGCTCGAGGAGATCTCGAACCAGGTGCCCGATGCCGACGTCCTGGTGGTCAACGACGGCTCGACCGACAACACGGGCCGAGTGGTCCGCGAGTCGGGGCGGGCGATGCTCCTGGATCTGCCGTTGAACCTGGGCGTGGGTGGCGCCATGCGCGCCGGGTACCGGTTCGCCCTGCGTCACGGCTACCGGCGGACCATCCAGGTCGACGCCGACGGGCAGCACGACCCTGCCGACATCCCCCGGGTGATCGGGCTGCTCGACCACGGAGTCAACGTCGCGCTGGGCGCCCGCTTCGCCGGCGAGGGCGACTACGAGGCACGCGGACCGCGCCGGTGGGCCATGTCGTTGCTGTCCGTCGTGATCTCGCGGGTCGCCAAGGTGCGTCTCACCGACACGACCTCCGGCTTCCGCGCCTGCGACCGGCGGGCGATCTCCCTGTTCGCTGCGGACTACCCGGCCGAATACCTCGGCGACACCATCGAGTCGCTGGTGATCGCCAGCCGGGCCGGCCTGCGGATCGGGCAGGTCCCGGTGCAGATGCGTCCGAGATCGGCGGGCACGCCCTCGCAGGGCCCCGTGAAGTCGGCCATCTTCCTCGTACGGGCCTCGCTGGCGCTGCTGATCGCGCTGACGCGCCCGATCGCTGTCCCTGCCACTGCTGGCGCACTGTGAGCGGCTATGTCTTCGCCGTCACGGCGGCGATCGCCCTGCTGGTCTTTCTCGTGGTCCTGCTGCGCTCGCGCCGGCTGCGCGAGAAGTATGCGATCACCTGGCTGGTCGTCGGGGCCGCCATCGCCGTCCTGGGCGCCTTCCCGAGCATCATGCTGTGGCTCACCGCGGCGGTAGGGATCCAGACCCCGACGAACCTGTTGTTCGCAGCCTCGCTGATCGTGCTCCTGGTCGTCGACATCCAGCTGAGCGTCGAGATCACCGGGCTGGAGGAGGAGACCCGGACGTTGGCCGAGGAGGTCGCGCTGCTGCGTCTGGAGGTGGAGCGCGGGCGGCAGGTCGCCGAGGGCGAACCACCGGTCACGCCGGCGCCCGAACCGGAGCCCTGACTCACGGAGCCGTCGCGCCGCCCACCTGTCCCAGGTTCGTCGCGCTGAGGCGGTGCCTCGCCCCGATGGAGGGCCGGAGGGCCACGAGCGGGTCGCTGCGACCGCCATGACCCGCTCCGGTCATGCCTCGGCCCGGCGAAGCCGCGGTCGCGTGAGCGACCACAGCAGCGGTAGCGCGACAGCCAGGGCCGCCAACGGGCCGATCAACGCACCGACAGCCGTCGTCTGCACCACGGGCTGCGGGCTGACAACGAGCCACAGGGCCGTGGCCGCGACAGCGACGGCCCACATCGTGATCATCTGGGCGTGGCCGGACAACGCGATGAACGTCGCCGACAGGAGGAGCACCCAGGCCAGGAGGAACGCGGACAGGACCAGGAGCGCCACGGCCCCGGGCGAGACGACGTAGGCCGCTCCGTAGACGAGCTGGACGAGCCACGGACCCCAGAACCATCCGATCGCCGCACCGATCGCCCCCAGGGCACCGGATCCCACCGTGCCGAGGACCAGCAGCCTGCGTAGCCGTGACGGACCACCGGACTCGGCTGCCAGCCGCCAGCGGACGACCGCGGGGACGGTGAGCGCCTGGATCGGAGACACCAGCAGGAGCGGTACGCGGGAGACCGTGAGAGCGGCGAAGACGGCGCCGCTCGCTCCCCCGCTGGCGTGGCCCGTCAGCCCGGCGACCATGGTCGGGTACCCCGTGACGACGCTCGCGTTGAGCGCTGCGGCGAGCATCAAGGAGGTGGACCTGCGGGCCGCCCGGCCCCACTCCGCAACTGGGATCGCGACCCGTGGCAGCACGACGCGTGCGCGCCCGAACCAGCCGAGCCAGGCGAACGAACCGGCCGCGACGCTGATCGCGGCAGTGGACAACGTCACCCCGATCGACGCCGCGACCGCGAGGACGAGCACCAGCCGGGTCAGGGCCTCGGCCACGACGAGTCCCGAGTACGCACCCAGCGAGTCGGATCCCATCAGGACGCCGCGGACCGTGAACTGCACGGCGAACCCGACCGCAGCCAGGCCGACGACGATCCCGATGTGGCTGCCCGCAGACCCGTAGAGACGCGCAGCTACCGGTGGCAGGAGCGTGACCGCCGCCACGAGGGCGGCGAGCAGCGCGGACACGGTCGTGACCGCCGGTATCGACGTCCCCGAGTCGTCGACACCGGACGCCGTGCGCCGGGCCGTCTCCTGCTCAAGGGTCGACAGCGAGCTACCGAGCCCGAACAGGATTCCCCAGAACGCGACGAAGCGACCGAAGTCTGCCGGAGACAGCAGCCGACCGATCAACGCGAGAAGCGCAAACCCGGCGACGCTCGCGATGCCGATCGCCACCGCGACGCTCGCGAGGTGACGCGCTCCAGGACGGCGAGAGAGCCTCACTCGTCGAGCACCGTGCGCGACCCCCGAACGACCCGCCCGGCCGCGAGAGCGAGTCCACGCAGGATGCCGGCACCGAAGACCGGGACGAAGACAGGAGCGAGCGCTGCGGCCGCTCTGACCTCATCAGCCGTGCCGCCCGCCGTCCGCACCGCAGCCGGGATCGCAGCCAGTGCGGCCGCCGCACCCGCGGCGCCGACCTTCGGCTTGCGCACAGCGACCACGCCGACGAGCCCGGCCGCGACGAGGGCTGCGATCAGGGCTCGCCGGACCACACCGGCCTGGCCGAGGTACCCGTCCACGAACGTCGTACCGCGAAAGTAGGACTGCCGGATGAATCCCCGTGCACCGGACTTGCCGTGGTAGAGAAACGCAAAGTCCGGCGAGAGCCAGATGCGATGCTCACCTGCGACGTGGCGCAGCAGGCGGGTGTCGTCGCTCGCCAATTTCGCGTCGTCGTACAGCGATTCGAAACCGTGGACTGCGCCGAGCAAGACGTCCCGCGGGATCAGGAGGCACCCGGTGCCCTTCGGGTAGTAGTCGAAGTCCTCCGCGCCGAACGAGACCAGCCGAGGATCGGCGGTGTATCGCCGCCACCCGACCTTGACCAGCCCGGACCAGAATGCGGCAAAGGGATTGCCGCTCGTCTCGACGTCGACGTGACCACACCAGACCCGACGCTCGGGATGCTGAGCGACCTGCCGGCGGATCCACCGCAGCGAATCGGGCCCCACGATGACCCGGCTGTCGAGCAGGAGGATCGAGGGCTCACGCGCCTCGTCGACTCCTCTGCTGCGAGCCGCGAGCCTGCCCGCGTTGCGCTGAGTGATCACCCGGATCCCGGTGCGAGCGGCAAGCGTGCGGAGCACGGCGGGCGTCCCGTCGGTGCTCCCGTCGTCGACAACCACCACATCGAGCCGAATTCCGGCGGTGTCAGCGGCGGCGCACAGGGCGTCGACCGCGGTCCGCACCCAGGTCTCCTCGTTGTAGACCGGGATCACGACGCTGAGCGAGTCCAGCGCTCCTGCGGCCACCTCGGGGACGGCCTTCGGCTCGGAAGTCACGCCCGAAGGTTATCCGAGAACGTCCCTGGCACCGGCCGGCCGGCCGGTGCAGGGCGGACCGGCTGACCTGCGCCTGTCGCGTATCCTGACCGCACGTCAAGCGAACGGGGAGCACGTTGATCGCGTTTATCGTCGGAACCACGGCGGAGCTCATCAAGATCGCACCGGTCTACCACGAGCTGACGTCACGAGGCCGGGCGAGCGAGATCTGGTTCTCCGGCCAGCATGTCGACGAACTGCCGGGCACCCTCTCCGATCTCGGCCTGCCCGAACCGCAGGAGTGGCTCGTCCCGGCCTCGGGCGCGGCGAACCTCGCGCGGCCCGCTGACGTTCCCCGGTGGGTCGCCCGGCTGACGGCCACGGTGTGGCGCAGGCGCAGGGCGCTCAGGTCGCGTCTGACAAGTGACGGCACGGCGCCGATCGTCCTCGTCCACGGCGACACGTTCACGGCACCGATCGGTGCGCTCATCGGTCGGCTCCTCGCGGCCCGCGTCGGACATGTCGAGGCCGGGATGCGCAGCGGAAGCCTGGTCCACCCGTTCCCCGAGGAGGTGAACCGTCGCGTCGCCGGTCGCCTGGTGGACATCCACTTTCCTCCGACGGCCGTCGAGGCCGGGCACCTGCGCCGCCACCACGGTGCGATCGTCACCACCGGGGCCAACACGATCATCGATGCTGTCAGGTACGCGCTGGAGAACCCCGTCCAGACGAACCTGAAGATGCCGGAGTCCTACGGCCTGGCAACGTTGCACCGGTTCGAGCTGGTGCGCCGCGAGGACATGTATCGCAGTGTCCTGGAGACATTGAAGGAGTACTCGGCTGCGCTCCCGATCGTCTACTTTGCCGGCGCCTCGGAGCGTGAACGCCTCGAGCAGTACGGCTTGATGGACCTGTTCGACGGCGAGCGCTTCCGGATCGAGGACAAGCTGAGCTACGTCGCATTCCTGCCCATCCTGGCCAGGGCGCGCTTCGTGGTCACCGACAGCGGCGGCCTGCAGGAGGAGTGCGGACACCTCGGCATCCCGTGTGCGGTGCACCGGGCTCGCACGGAACGACACATCGGCGAGGGTACGAACATGATCCTCACCAAGTTCAGCATCCGCACGCTGCGTTCGTTCCTCGACAGCTACGACCGCTACCGGACCGACGCGACCCTGGACGAGTTCCACCCGAGCAGGACGATCGTCGACGCGCTTGAGGCGCTCACCGCGTGACGACGGCCCAGACGGCCCGGTAGGGGCGGCCGTCAGGCGACCGGGCCACTCCCCGGCGGTCGCATCCAGGTGCGATTCGTCCCGAACCGGCATGAGAGACTCTTCATTTTCTGGCACGACGATTCATAGGAGAATCCGTGACTGGCCATGACGGTGTCGAGGACCGCCTCCACGTTGCACCGGAGCCCGGGCCGGTGGTGGGGTCCCTCGCGCGGCGCGGGAGCGTGCCCGCCCCGGGGCGGGGTGCACCATCGGCCGAGGGGCGCATGTCGCGCCCGGCGTCACGATCGGCGACGGCTGCACACTGCAGAACGACGCGCCGGCGGCCATCGAGCGAAGGGCTCTCGTCGCCGCAGGTTCGGTCGTGACGCACGGCGCTACCGACTCCTCCCTCGCCGCTGGTTCGCCCGACGAGCGCATCCGATGGGTCGTCGGGAGGCACGGGCAACCGCTGGAGCCCGACGGGGAGCACGGTGGCGCTGGCCGAGCACCGGAGAGCGGTTCGTCGAGTCCAGCGGAGTCCTCACCGGGACGCCCAGCGGGGGGCGGTAGTCGGGCGGTGCGACAAGTCTCGCCGGTCCGGCGTCGGCGCGGACGATCAGCCTGGTCCTGAGCTCGCTTCGCTGGCGTTGTTCCCACCGGGGCGGGCCACACAAGCACGAGTCAGCGACAACACAACAGATGCAGATTGGGGCTTCACCGTCATGACGGACTTCATCCCAGCAGCACGCCCTCTCATCGGCGACGAGGAGCGCGCAGCGGTCGACCGCGTCCTGCGGTCCGGGATGCTCGCCCAGGGACCCGAGGTGATGGCTTTCGAGCAGGAGTTCTCAGCGCACTTCGGGCTCGATCGAGCGTGCGTCGCCGTCAGCTCCGGCACCTCGGGCCTGCATCTGGGCCTCCTCTCGAGCGGGGTGAAGGTCGGCGACGAGGTGATCGTTCCTTCGTTCACCTTCGCGGCCACGGCCAACTCCGTCGCTCTGACGGGTGCGACCCCCGTGTTCGCGGACATCGACCCCGACGACTTCTGCCTGGCGCCGGCCGCCGTCGAGGCGGCGATCACGGACAGAACCGTCGGCATCATGCCCGTGCACCTCTATGGGCACCCCGCGAACATGCCGGCACTCGGGGCGATCGCTGACCGGCACGGCCTCCAGCTGTTCGAGGACGCGGCGCAGGCTCACGGTGCTTCGCTGGGCGGCACGCCCGTGGGCGCCTTCGGCTCGTTCGCCATGTTCTCGTTGTATCCGACCAAGAACATGACGTCGGGCGAGGGCGGGATGGTCTCGGTCGCCAACTCCGAGATCGAACGACTGCTGCGCCTCTACCGCAACCAAGGGATGGAGCAGCAGTACAGGAACGAGGTCGTCGGATTCAACAGCCGGATGACCGACATCCACGCGGCGATCGGCCGGGTCCAGCTCACCAAGGTCGCCGCGTGGACCGCGAAGCGGCAGGAGAACGCCGCGTTCCTGACCGCGAACCTCGACGGCGTCACGCCTCCGCCGGTCGCCCCGGGTGCCGTGCACGTCTATCACCAGTACACGATCCGGGTTCCGCACGACCGAGACGGGATGGCGAAGGCGCTGCGGGAGGAGTACAGCATCGGATCGGGCATGTTCTACCCGGTCCCGAATCACCAGCTCGCCCCGTTCCGGATCGACCTCGATCTGCCCGAGACCGCCAAGGCTGCCGCCGAGTGCCTGTCCCTGCCGGTCCATCCGTCGCTCACACGGGCCGACCTCGAGCGGATCGTGACAGCGGTCAACACTCTCGCCAAGGCAGGTAGCTGACGATGACGAACCTCCGTGCAGGACTCATCGGTCTCGGCATGATGGGCCGGCACCACGGCCATGTTCTTGCCAGCCTCGAAGGTGTTGACCTGGTCGCAGTCGCCGACGTCGGGGCCGATCCGTACGGCGTCGCAGGCGGTCGTCCCTTGGTCAGGACCATCGAGGACCTGATCGCGCTCGGTCTGGACTACTGCGTCGTCGCGGTGCCGACCATCCACCACGAGAGCATCGCGCTCGCGCTCGCCGACGCAGGTGTGCATGCGCTGATCGAGAAGCCCGTCACCCATGACGGCGCCTCTGCACGCCGCGTCGCTGCGGCGTTCGCGTCACGGGGGCTGATCGGCGGCGTCGGCCACATCGAGCGGTACAACCCGGCGCTCCAGAGCGCCCGCACCCGGATCGCTGCAGGTGAGCTAGGGACGGTCTACCAGGTCTCGACCCGTCGGCAGGGCCCGCTGCCCACACGGATCGCCGACGTCGGTGTCGTGAAGGACCTCGCGACCCACGACATCGACCTCACCACCTGGGTGACTCAGCAGCCGTTCGAGTCGATCGCCGCATGCACGGTGTCCACCAGCGGCCGCGAGCACGAGGACCTCGTCGCAGCTACCGGTCGGCTCGCCGATGGCACCGTGACCAGTCACCTCGTCAACTGGCTATCCCCGCTCAAGGAACGCGTCACGACGATCACCGGCGAGAAGGGTGCCTTCGTCGCGGACACTCTGACGGCGGACCTCACGTTCTACGCGAACGGGTCGGTGAAGGTGACGCGCGACGACATCGCCCAGTTCCGCGGCGTCACGGAGGGCGACGTGATCCGCTACGCGATCGCCAAGCCCGAACCGCTGCGGGTCGAGCACGAGAGCTTCCGCGACGCGGTGCTGGGCAGGCCCTCCGACATCGTCACGCTCGAGCAAGGGCTGGCGACGCTCCAGGTTGCCGAGGCGATGATCCGCGCCGCGCTGTCGGGATCCACCGTCCTCCTCCCCGTTCCCGTCGACGCCGCGGCGTCGTGACACCCGCGAACACGTCCAGGCACGGGCTGGGCCCGGACGTCACGGAACGGCTGCGAGGCGCCTTCGCAAGCTAGTGTGTAGGGCGCTCGGCGCTGTGCTGGATCTAGCTGAAGGTGATCGTCGGTGGAATTCCGTGAACTGTCCGTACCTGGTGCCTGGGAGATCACGCCCCGGCCTCTGGGCGACCCCCGTGGTCTGTTCCTTGAGTGGTACCAGGAGCCTTCCTTCACCGAAGCGGTCGGGCATCCGCTCGACCTACGTCAGGTGAACTGCTCGGTCTCGGCCGCGGGCGTCGTGCGCGGGGTCCACTTCGCCGACGTGCCGCCGAGCCAGGCCAAGTACGTGATGTGCGTCGCGGGGTCCGTGCTCGACGTCGTCGTCGACATCCGCGTCGGCTCCCCCACGTTCGGGCGCTGGGACACGGTCGTCCTCGACGACATCGACCGCCGCGCGATCTACCTGTCGGAGGGTCTCGGTCACGCGTTCATGTCGCTCGAGGACCGCTCGACCGTCATGTACCTGTGCTCGGCGACGTACTCCCCGACGCGCGAGCACGGCATCAACCCGCTGGACCCTGAGCTTGGCATCCGGTGGCCGACCACCGACCGGTCGGGTGCAGCCCTCACGCCGTCGCTGTCGCAGAAGGACACACAGGCCCCGTCGCTGGCGACAGCTCTGGCGCAGGGCCTGCTCCCGACGATGGCCGAGGTGCAGTCGTATCTGTCCGGGCACGCCTGACGTCCGGAGTCCCGCAGCTCCGTTGACGTCCGGCGCCGCGCCCGCGACGGGCCCGGCGCCGGACGTCTATGCCTGGCGCGCCGGGACGGGCGGTGGGGTCAGCCCTTGCCGACCAGCCGACGCACCCGGCCCGCGGCCCGGCGTGCCACCTCCGTGACACCCCCGTCGGCCAGGTACTCCTTGACCAGTCCGACGTCACCACGCACTCCACCCCACGGCGCACGCACAGGGACGGTGCTGGGTTCGACGGGGACGCCGAGGTCCATCGCCAGATCCGCGGCCCGGCGGGGCGACCGGCAGAACTCCACCAAGGGCGCGAGCGTTCGAGACCACCGGTAGTCAGCCGCGAGGGCTTCGACCGCCGCGCGTGCCGACGCCGCCGCAGAGCTGTCGAAGAGCATCGAGGCGAGCGCGTCCGCCAGCGCCTCGACGTCCTCGGCCTTGACGGCGACCCCCAGGCCGCGCTCGCGGACGAGCTCGCCGAACGTGTCGCCCTCGGTCGCGACGATGGGCAGACCAGCCCACATGTAGTCGAGGATCCGAGTCCTGAAGCTGAATGCCGTCTCGACGTGCTGGAAGTGGGTGGAGACGCCGACGTCCGCGTCCAGCAGGTAGTCCGCCCGCTCGTCGTACGGCACCCAGCCGTCGTTGAAGAAGACGACGCGATCCGTCAGGCTGAGCTCGGCGGCGAGTTCCCTGGCCTCGTGCGCCACACGCATGGTCGGGACGCCGGGATTCGGGTGCTTGGTGCCGAGGAAGAACAGCCTGACCTCAGGATGCGTAGCGTGCAGCAGGCCGACCGCACGGATCAGGGTCAGCGGGTCGAACCAGTTGTAGATCCCGCCGCCCCACAGGATGACCTTGTCATCGGGCCCGATCCCCGCGACGGTCCCCTTGAGCGCATGGCGTCGCTGCACCGGCGGCTCGTCCGGGATGCCGAACGGAGCGACGGCGATGAGATTGCTCAGCGAGGCGTCCTCGTCGTAGACCGCGGGATCGACCCGACCCACACCGGCAAGCTGACCGAGCCAGAAGTCCCGTTGCTTCTCCGACGCGCAGAGCAGGAAGTCCGCCCGACGGAGCTGGTCGTTGAGCACCCGCGTGATGTTCTGCACCTGGGCCCGACGTCCCTGCGGACCGAGGTCGCGCGCCTGCTCGAGCTGCTCGAGGTGCATTGGGTCGTACACGTCGGCCACGAGCACCTGGCGACTGGCGCGCAACCACGGCGCCTCGTCGAGCAGGAATCCCTGGAAGACGATGATGTCGGCCCAGTCGGTCACAGCTCTCAGCTTGTTGTAGCGCACGTGCTCGACAGAGAAGCGTGGGTCGGTGATCTCAGCGCTGCGTACGGAGACCAGACGAACCTCGTGGTCGGGGGAAAGCGCAGCCGCGATCTCGCGAGCGCGGATCGCCGGCCCGGCCATCCGCGTTGCCAGGGGCTCGCCCGTCACGACGAGCACGCGCATCCGTGACGTGAAGTGCCCCGCGATCCCGAACGCCTGCACGAGAGCGTCATGTCCCCGGACGTACGAGGGCTGGGGGTAGGCGGGTTCGAGGACCTGGCGGAACAGCGGGAAGATCTCGTGGTCGGTGCGACGCCGGCGCGCCTGCAGCTCGGCGCGCACCTGCGCGAGCTCGGGGAGCTGGTCGACGAAGTAGTCGATGGCATAGGGGCCGGTGAGTGCCATCTTCGGCACGGTCACCGTGCCCTCGTCATCGCCCCCGGGGCTGCGCTGCAGGTCCAGCAGGCTGGCATCGACACCCGTGCGGGCAACGGAGCGTCGGACGGCCAGCGCCATGGCCGCGGGCAGCGCGCGAGCCAAGGACGCGTCGTCGAGGTTCTTGTACATCGACAGCAGCGCGTTGCGCTCGAGCAGGTAGCTCTCGCGATAGCTGCCGAACTTGTTCATGGTCGCGTGGTGGCGATGGAATGCCAACGAGCCGGGCACGTAGCGGAACCGGTGCCCGAGGATGTTCAGCCGCCAGCCGAGGTCGACGTCCTCGTAGAACATGAAGAACCGCTCGTCGAACCCGCCGACCTCGCGGAACAGCTCGGCCCGGACGAACATCGCGGCACCGGTGCCGAAGAGCACGTCACGGGCGGTGTCGTGCGAACCGTCGTCGACGTCCTCCACCTCGCGCTTGTACCCCATGCCGAACCAGGTGAGCGACCCGTCGACGTAGTCGATCCGCTCGCCCTCCCAGTCGAGCACCTTGCTGGCGACGGCCCCGATCGTCCGGTCGCCGTCCAGGACCTCGACCGCCGCGGACACCCACTGCGGGTGCGGCCTCGCGTCGTTGTTGAGAAATGCGACGTACTCACCGGTCGACCGGGAGACCCCGAGGTTGCAGCCGCCCGCGAACCCGGTGTTGGAGTCGGCCTCGACCATCAGCACATCGGGGCAGGCCGCACGGATCCGGTCCGCCGAGCCGTCCCCGGAGTGGTTCTCGACCACGACGATCTCGAGCCGTTCGTGCGGCCAGTCAAGCTCGGCCAGCCCGGCGACGCAGGCGATCGTGTCCTCGGCGCCGCGGTAGTTCACCACGACGACCGACACCACGCCCTGACGTACCGTCGGCCCGCCTTGCGTCGAACGCCCCACGCCGACCTCTCATCCCACCCGCCCGAGAGCGGCTCCGCCCATCCGTCCAACGCCCGCGCGCCGACCGTCGATGCTACCGTCGCCCGCCACGGGGTCGGACCGCGCGCCCGTCGCCCGCGACGGAACGGCGAACGAGCGCCGGGCGCTACGTGGGATCATCGCCCGGTGCGGATCACCGTCGACGCGACTGCTCTTCTCGGGCCTCGCACCGGAGTAGGCCAGTACGCGGCGCAGCTGGTGTCGCACCTGCCGGCGGCCCTCGCCCGCTCGGGCTGCTCCGCCGAACTGCAGGCCAGCACCTGGACGTGGCGCGGCGGCAGGGTCCCCGGCCTGCCCCCCGGGGTCTCCCAGGTCGGACGCCGGGTTCCGGCACGGGCCCTGCGCGCTCTCTGGCAGCACGGCTCGTGGCCCCCGGTTGAGCACCTGGTCGGTGACACCGACGTGTTCCACGGGCTCAACTTCGTGTCGCCGCCGACTCGGCGCAGCGCCGAGGTGGTCACGGTGCACGACCTGACCTACATCGAGCACGCGAGCACCGTCAGCCCCGTGGACCTCGCGTACCGCGATCTGGTCCAGCGGGCGCTCGACCGCGGCGCCCACGTGGTCACACCCTCGAGCCACGTTGCCGATCGGGTGCGTGAGCTCTACCAGCTCGGCACCGATCGGGTGACGGCGACCCCGCTCGGCCTGGACCCTGTGTGGGGTACCGCGACCCCGGCCGACACCCGGTGGCTGGAGGCGCACGGGATCGTCGATGACTACATCGTCTTCGTCGGGTCGCGTGGCCTGCGCAAGAACCTCACTCGGCTCATCCAGGCCCATGAGCAACTCCGCCTCTCCGGGGAGCGCGTCGTGCTCGTGCTTGCCGGGCCGGCCGGCAGCGCGACCGATCTCGAAGGCCATCCGGGGGTGCGGCTGACCGGCTGGCTTGAGGACGTTGAGCTGCGATCACTGGTCGCCGGCTCGCGGGCCCTCGCGTTGCCCTCGCTCGATGAGGGGTTCGGACTCCCGGTACTCGAAGCCCTCGCGACCGGCCGACCGGTGGTCGCCTCCGACATCCCAGCGCTCCATGAGGTCGCCGGGACGCATGCGAGATTCGCGGACCCGCTCGACACCGACTCGCTTGCCCAAGCGCTGGCCGATGCGCTCGGTGCTCCCGACGACGCCGGTGCGCGAGCGGCCCGCCGCGCATGGGCGGCGGGCTTCACGTGGGACAGGACTGCCGACCGGACTGTGGACGTGTACCGGAGGGTCGCCCGGTGACCGTCCCCGCCGACGTCACCGTCGTCGTCGTCACCTGGCGCGCGCGCCGTCTCGTGCTGCGATGCCTCGACTCGCTGGCGCAGCAGGAGCTGGGCGACCTGCGCATGGACGTCGTGGTCGTGGACAACGACTCCCAGGACGGGACCCCCGAGGCGGTCGCGGCTGCGCACCCGGGCGTCACGGTCGTGCGCTCGCAGGAGAACCGCGGCTTCGCCGGCGGCAACAACCTCGCGCTGCGGTCGGTCGTGTCGCCGGTGGTCATCCTGCTCAACAACGACGCGGTAGCCGACCGGACATTCGTGTCGACGATCTGCCGCCAGTTGCTCGACGCGCCACCGGAGGTTGCGGCGGTGACCGGCCGGGTGCTGTTGGCCGCATCCTTCAGAGCCGCGCGTCCCGACGACCGCGACGTCGTCCACGGACCCGACGGTGACTGGGTCGTGGACCCGGGCGGCGACATCATCCTGGTCAACTCGACCGGGAACCAGATCCGTACCGACGGCTACGGCGTGGACCGAGGGTGGCTGGCCCGGTCGAGCATGCATCGACCGGGTGAATCGGTCTTCGGCTTCTGCGGCGCCGCCGCTGGCCTTCGAGTGTCCGCACTCGCGGACGTGGGCCTGTTCGACGATGACTTCTTCCTCTACTACGAGGACTCCGACCTGTCCTGGCGCCTCCGTCTCGCCGGCTATCGGGTGACGCACTGCGCCGACGCGGTCGTGCGGCACGACCACGCGACGTCCACCGGTGAGGGCAGCGACCTCTTCCGGTTCCACGACTGGCGCAACCGCCTCCTCATGCTGACGAAGAACGCCACCGCAGGGATGGCCGCACGAGCGGTGCTGCACTTCATCGGCACGACCGCCTCCGTCGCCCTCCGGCGGCGAGGGTCCGGTCACGAGGTCCGGCTCCGACTTCGCGTGCTGGCTTCCTATGCCGCCCTGCTGCCTCGGGCGCTCCGTCACCGCGCAGCCATCGCCCGGGCGGCACGTGTGTCGCGGTCCGTCGTGCAACGCGAGCTGGTCGCACCGGACGTCTCACGCGGGCTGCGGGTCTGACCGGTCGACGCTCACGACGTCAGGGCAGCCGATCGGTAGACGGCCGCATGCGCGCGGGCGGACGCCTCCCAGGTGAACGATGCCGCATGGGTGCGCAGCGCGGTCCGGGCCGGACGCGGCGTGCCGGTAGCCCGGATCAACGCCTGGGCCATGTCGTCGACGTCGGTCGGGTCCACGAGCTCGGCCAGGCCTCCCGCGAGCTCCGCCATCGACGTCCCCCGAGTCGTCACCACCGGAACGCCGTGCGCCATCGCCTCGAGCACGGGCAACCCGAAACCCTCCCACAACGAGGGGAACGCGAAGACGTCCGCGCCTTCGTAGGCCGTCTGGAGATCGGCGTCGTCCAGCCTGCCGAGCAGGCGCACCGACCCGTCGGGCAGGTGCCCGGCCAGCTCGCGCACGTCCTGAGCAGCCGATCCCCACCCGTCCGGGCCGACGACGACGAGCGTGTGGTCGGGAAGGCCGGACTCTCGCGCCGCCGCAAAGGCTGCGACGAGACGCGGCAGATTCTTGCGCGACTCCATGGTCCCGCACCACATCACATAGGGACCCGCGACGCCGTGCCGCTGCCGCCACGCACGGACCGCATCGGCCTGCACGACCGCAACGCGCACGCCGTGCGGGATCACATCGATCCGCCGGGGCTCGATCCCGTGCTCGACGCAGTCGTCCCTCGTGGTCGTCGACGGCACGACGACGCGATCGGCCTCCGCCCCGACGACCTCAAGCGCCCGCCGGAAGTACGAGTTGCCGCGGCGGGTGAAGTGCGCCGGATCTCGAAGGAAGGCCAGGTCGTGCACCGTCACGACCAGCGGGCGGCGCGTGCCCGGCACCGCCCACGTCGTGGCGTGGACCACATCCGCGGGCGCCAGCCACTCAGCCCGCGGCAGGCGCACGCGGTT
The DNA here is from genome assembly GCA_018898235.1 of Actinomycetota bacterium. GTDB lineage: Bacteria > Actinomycetota > Actinomycetes > Actinomycetales > Cellulomonadaceae > Cellulomonas. Next base: position 66,967 of record JAHIJU010000247.1, read on the forward strand.
CCATGCCTCGTAGGTCGCCACCCGAGGAAGGCCGGAGGACCGCACCGGGAAGGGCGGCTCGTAGGACGTCACGGCGCCGGGCCGGTGATGCGCAGCGAGGCCGACGAGGCGCGGCGAGCCCAGTGCCTCGAGTGACCTCGTGAGCTCCGCCACGTATGTCCCCGAACCACCAGGGACCGGCTGCCAGCACTGCTCGACGGTCACCGCGACGCGCAGGTCGCATCCGTCGACGTCGTCGGGTCTCACCGCATCAGGATAGGGAGATCGACGCCTACGCCCGTTCCTGCCGTCCGGATGCCGCGCGGCAACCGTCCGATCGAACGCCCACCGCTCCCGCCGGGCATGACACCGCTCACCGCGTCACGTCGCGGCACCCGAGCAACGCGTGCGGCGGCCCAGCGAGGTTGATGGCATACACGCACACCGTGTGCCGACCGACCGACACCGACCTGCTCGCAGCGAACCCGACCCGCGAGTCACGCCCATACGCCGCCCCCACATCGGCCCGCGCCCCATCCGCGAGCACCGCAACACCCACACCATCGACATACACATGCACACTCGTCGGCCCCGCCGTGTCCGGATCGAACGCCCACCCCGACACCAGCACCGTCGACCCCGACACACCCACCGACTCGATCACACCCACCGGCGGGCTCCCGACCCGGAGCTCGCTGCAGCGCAGCGTCGTCGGCGCTCCTCCGGCCGAGTCGATGGCATAGACACACACCGTGGGGTTGCCCTCAGCGACGGTGGTCGTCAAGGCGAAGCCGTGGTTGGCGCCCCGCCCGTACGCAGCGGCGACATCGGGCCGTGGCAGATCAGCTGGCACGACGACGCCCCGGGACCCGATGTACACGTGCACGCTCGTCGACTCGTCGGAGTCAGGATCGAGCGTCCACCCGGCCACCGTCAGCGTCGTCCCGACGACCTTCAGGACATCGACAGCACCGATCGGTGCTCTGTTGACGACCGAGACGACCTTGCACCCCAGCAGGATGATCCCGCTGCCGTCGAGCCGTCGCGGCTCGATGCACACGACGTGGCGACCGGGTCCCACCGCGAAGGTGGCAGCGAAGCCGTGCTCGCTCCCGGCCGCCGGGTACGCCGACCCGACGTCGGAGCGTGCGAGGTTGGCCGCGACGGTCGTGACCGCACCGTCGAGCCGGACATCGACTCCGAGCGGCGCCGTCGAGCCGGGGTCCAGCACCCACCCGGACACGCTGAGCGCGGTCGACGTCACCGAGAGCCCCTCCCAGACACCCGTTGGAGCAGCCGCGATCGACGCGTTGGCCACCTGCGCGACCCGCGCTCGGATCGTCGGCAGGAGGTCGTAGAGGTACTGGCCAGGACAGGCGGTCGACTGCGCGTCGCGGTGCCCGTAGATCGTCGGGAACGACACGACGGCGCCCTCGGGGTAGACCGAGGCCCCGCCGCCGGACACCATCGTGACCTGGTCGCCGGCGACGATGTGGTGGATGGCGGCCTTCCACGCGATCAACGAGACGAGCGCATCGGTCAGCGCGGCCGGGACGGGGGTCGCCGAGTAGTCGCCGATCGCGGCGATGCCGATGGTCCGGCTGTTGAACCCGCCGGTGTGGACGCCGACGACCGTCGAGGTCATGCCACCGGCCCGGCCCTCGAAGATGCGCCCGAACCTGTCGACCAGGAAGTTGTAGCCGATGTCGCACCAGCCGCGACTCTGCACGTGGTAGGCGTAGAAGCCACGGATGAGCGCCGGGACCTCCTCGGCGCTGTAACCGTTGGCCGACGCCGTGTGATGCACGGCGACGGCCCGCATGGCGGCGGAGTAGTCAGGCTCGCACGTTCGAAGGGACTCGTCGGCGCCCCAACCTGCCCGGGTAACGACCGACGGCTGACCGGGCGCGGACACCGAAGCGGCGGCAACCGATCCCGCGGCATCGCTCGCAAAGACGCCCGGGTCTACCACTGAGGCACGCAGCCCCGAGATCGTTCCGGACGGCGAGTCGGCCCAGACCTGGATCCCGTCGCCGTTCTTCACGACGACGGGATCGGTGCCGGGTCGGGCCGAGGCCTCCGGTGACGCGCCGTCGGCGGTGGCGTCGCCGGCGGCGATCTCCTGCCATCCCGACCACTCTCCGCTCTCGCGCACCCGGTAGCGGATCGAGGCGTCGTCGGTGCCGCTGTCCCACGTGAACCCGAGGACGCTGAATGCCGGGGTGGTGACCTCGCCCGTCAGCACGTCAGGCTGCGGCTCGGCGCCGGGGGCCGCCTCCGCAGCGACGGTCGGGCCCGCCGCTTCCGGCGCGGCGGACAACGCCTCGGGCTCCAGGGGCGGGGTCGAGGTCCTTGCCGTCGAGGCGATCGACGGCTCGGCCGTCGGACCCGACTCGACGACGGGGACACCGGAGAGCTCGCGCGCCGCAACGTCGTCCACCCCGGAGAGCGGGATCTGGGTCACGACGGTGTGGCCCGGGGAGCCAGAGGCGCCCCCCGAGGACTCCCCCACCAGCGACGGGCCCGATCCGACTCCCGAGACGACCAGGACCACCGTCATCAGGGCAACAGCGCGCATGGATCGTGTCCGATCTGTGGGTTGTCGCCTCCCGCCGTGCCATCGCGGCGCGAGGTACTCCTCATGAGATAGTTGCACGCGCCCGGGCAAGACGATCGGAGGCGGCGTGCGAGACCTGTCGGACGGCGCGAGCCCATCCACCCCATTCACCGCTCGCTCAGGAGCCACGCGCTCCGAACGACCGTTCGCTGTGCTGATCGCCCTCTGCGCGGCGGTCGCTCTCGGCGGCTGCAGCGTCGGCGGCGCGCAGCCGGCGCCCTCCACGTCGAGCCCGGCTGCCACGGTCTCGGCGACGCACTCGTCCACGCCCACGCCTACGCCCTCCGTGACCCGTGCGGTCGCGCAGGCGACCGACGGCGCCTCACCTGCCGGCCCGACGAGCACCAGCCCGACGAGCACCGGCCCGACGGCGGTGTCGGTCGCCGCAGCGGTGACGATCACGTCCGCCGACTGGAACCCCACCGCGTCCGCCCTCGAGGTCAGCGCCTACGTCGACGTCCTCCAAGCCGATGGCACCTGCACGCTCGTCGTCACGGGTCCCGGTGGCGTGACGCAGCGGATCTCGACGCCTGCTCAGCCCGACGCCTCGACCACCAGCTGCGGGTTGATGTCCGTGAGCCGAGACCGCCTCGCATCCGGCTCGTGGAGCGGTGCGGTCGAATACTCCGCACCGCAGACCTCAGGGCAGGCGACATTTGGGCCGATAGGGGTTCCGTGATGAGCTCCCGTTCGACCCAGCGTGTTCGTCTCCCCCGGCTCGTTGCCGCGTTTGCTGTGCTCGCAACGTTCTGCGTCGGCCTGGGAACGGCATCGAGCGCTTCCGGGGCCGACCTGTCGCGGTTCGACCCGGGCCTGATCATCACCGACAGGAACTTCACCGACTCGACGTCGATGGACGCGACGCAGGTCCAAGCGTTCCTCGACCAGCGCGCCCCCTCGTGCGTCTCGGGGTCCGACGGGACGCCATGCCTGCGCGTTGCCCGGTTCGACACGGCGACGCGCACCGCCGACGCCCAGTGTCGTGGAGGGTATGCCGGAGCGGCCAACGAGTCCGCTGCCACGATCATCACGAAGGTGGCTGCCGGCTGCGCGATCAGTCCGCGGGTGATCCTGGTCATGCTGCAGAAGGAGCAGGGACTCGTCACCGCGAGCGGTTCGTCGCTGTCCGCGACCCGGTACCGGTCGGCCATGGGGTTCGGCTGCCCGGACACGGCGGCGTGCGACGCGAAGTACTACGGCTTCTTCAACCAGGTGTACCAAGCAGCCTGGCAGTTCAACAACTACGCGCTGAACCCGACGAGGTACGCCCACCGCGCCGGGGTGGCGAACCAGGTGCGCTTCAGCCCCGACGCGACCTGCGGGACCTCGACCGTCTACATCGCCAACCAGGCGACCGCGAGCCTGTACAACTACACGCCGTACCAGCCCAACGCGGCTGCACTCGCGGCAGGCTACGGCAGGGGCGACGGCTGCTCGTCCTACGGGAACAGGAACTTCTGGGCCTACTACACCGACTGGTTCGGGCGGCCCGATGCAGGCGACCCGATCGGCCGGGTCGAGTCCGTGACCGCGACGTCGAGCACGATCTCCGTCTCGGGCTGGGCACTCGACCCGAGCACGGAGACGAGCAACGAGGTCCACGTGTACGTCGACGGCGTCGGCACTCGGGTGTCGGCGAACCAACCACGAACCGATGTCGCGGCCGCGTTCAGGATGGGTGCGAATCACGGCTTCAACTTCAGCACCGCCGCGCCGCTCGGAGCCCATTCGGTCTGCGTCTACTCGATGGGGGTCGCGCGCCAGGCATTCACCTTGCTCGGCTGTCAGCCCGTCACGGTGGCCGGGCGCACACCGGTCGGCGTGGTCGAGGCGGTCACCACCACTGCCACGACCATCACGGTCTCCGGCTGGGCGTGGGACCCCGACACCTCTGACGCGACCGACGTGCACGTCTACATCGACGGGGTCGGGACCGCGGTGCACGCCGACGGCCCGCGGCCCGACGTCGCGGCGGCCTACGGCACCACGCCGACCCGCGGCTTCGGCTACACCAGAACCGTTGGCGCCGGCGCCCACTCCGTCTGCGCCTACGCCATCAACATCGGCGGCGGACCCAACCCCCTCCTCGGCTGCCGCACCGTGACCACCGGCTAGCGTCCAGCTCTCCGGGACTGCCGCGGGTTCGGTCGCACCCTTGTCTGCGACCTGATCGGCGACGACGAGCCCGATCGGTGGCCCTGGGGCGCTTCCCCGGCGAGAGCCAGACGCACGGGGACATGACCACCGAGCCCTGTCGGGCCAGGCGAACGCGCCTGCCCGAGCCGGTCTGCACCCGCACGGACCTCGCCGAACCCGGCGCTCGCGCCCCGCTCCGCCTCGACGCCTGAGACCTTCGCCGTCGAGGCCTCACCGACCTGCGTCCGCTCGCCCTCGGTGTCGGTCGAACGTGACGCTGTCTCCAGCCTGTACCGTTGCCGGGCTGAGAGGGAGCGGTGTGGAACGACGGTTCGAACTCGACTCGCTGCGTGGAATCGCGGCGATCGCAGTGCTGCTCTACCACGCGCTCGCCCTGAACTCGCTGACCCTGACCGCGGGGCTCTCGCTGAAGCCGGTCGTCGGAACCGCGGCGAACCTGCTGGTGTACTCGCCGCTGCACGGCATCTGGCTCGGCGGCGAGTCGGTGTGGTTCTTCTTCGTCCTCTCAGGGTTCGTCCTGACCAAGGCATCGATGCGACCGACCTTCACCTGGGACGCGTACTACCCCAGCCGACTGGTGCGGCTCTACCTTCCGGTGTTCGGTGCCGTGGCGCTCGCCTGGGTGACGTATCTGTACCCACATGTCCTGCGGCCCGAGATGGACCAGCTCCTGCCGGTCGACGACCCGCCCTCGCACCTGCTCTACGACCTGACGCTCCTGGGTGGCACGACGACCTCGCTGGGGGTGCTCTGGTCGCTGCAGTGGGAGGTCGTGTTCTCGCTCACGCTGCCGGTGTACCTGCTCGTTGCGCGCCGTCACCCGCTCATCGGTGGCGCCGTCGGTGTCGCCCTCGGCCTCGCTGGCTGGACGTGGAACAACCCCGGATCGATGTACCTGCCGATGTTCTTCCTCGGCGTCGTCCTGGCAACGCAGTGGGATCGGGTCTCCGCCCTGCTCGCGTTCATGTCGTCGGGGCGAGCATGGACGCACGTGGTCGGCGTCGTCGTGCTCGCGCTCGCCTGGTCCGGGTTGTCGTCCTACTACCTCCTCGGCCCGCACCTCGGCTCGGCCGCCCGTATCGGGACGGTGCCGATCGTGCTCGCCGCGATCGCCGTGATCATCTGTCTCGCGCAGACATGGCCCCCGCTGCGCTCGGTGCTGTCGGTGCGGCCGTTGACGTTCGCGGGCAAGGCCTCCTACAGCCTGTACCTGGTGCACCTGCCGATCGTGGTCCTCTTCCTGTTCGTGCTCGTGCCGGGGCCGCGCGCAGCTGTCACGGCCATCGTCGTGGCGCTCACGGTCGCGGTTGCCTTCTACTTCGTGGTCGAGAAGCCAGCGCACAAGCTGTCACGTCTGGTCGGTGCCCGGGTTCGGAACCTGGGCACCGGGTCGACGGCCACGACCTAGCCACCCGGGGAGCAGGACAGGGGCGTAGTCCTGCGCGCCGGCGGAGCGAGCTGGGGCGCGCAGGAGGACCGCGGCTGACCAGGGCCGCAGTCCCGGTCCGGCCTGGCGGCACGTGGCGCACGCCGTCTCCACCGGGGGAAGGGGCCGTCGGACCGGCCACGTCGGTGGAGGTAGCCTGTGTCGACCTTCCGGACGAGCGGAAGGTGCGAACCAACCGAGGGGCCCCATGTCCGAACCTGCGGATCTCCGTATGCGTGAGCTCGCGGACTACCCACTACGCAACGCCGGATCAGAGCAGGGATTCCTCCGAGGCACCGTCGCCTCCCTGAGCGACATCGCCGCGCACCGCGAGCTGCTCGGCCAGCTCGTGCGACGCGAGCTCAAGGCCCGCTACAAGGACAGCGCGCTCGGTTTCGTCTGGAGCCTGATCCGGCCGCTCACGATGCTCCTGGTGTACTACGTCGCGCTGGGCCAGTTCCTGGGCGCCGCCCGCAACACCCCGTCGTTCGCGATCTTCGTGTACTGCGGCCTCGCTGCCTGGACCCTCTTCAACGAGTCGGTGACGTCCGGGACGATGTCGATCGTCCAGAACGCGGGTCTGGTCAAGAAGGTCTACCTCCCGCGCGAGGTGTTCCCGCTCGCGGCGGTGGGTTCGGCGGCCTTCAACTTCGGGATGCAGGTGGTCATCCTCCTGTCCGCAACGGCGCTGGCCAGGCAGTTCCCCGTCGGGACCCGCTGGGGGTACTTCCCGCTCGCCCTCGCGGTCACCCTTGTCTACTCCACCTTGCTCGCGCTCGTGCTCTCCGCCCTGAACGTCTACCTGCGGGATGTGCAGTACATCGTCGAGGTCGGCCTTCAGCTGCTCTTCTGGGCTTCGCCGATCGTCTACCCCTGGCACCTGGTCGTCCAGCACATCGGCGGAACCTGGCTAGAACAGCTGTACCTCGCCAATCCGATGACTCTTGTGACCCTTGGTTTTCAGCGGACCTTCTGGGTCGCGGGGGTCGCGGAGCCGTTTCCCGCTGACCTGTCAGCCAGACTCGGGATCGTGCTTGCCATCGGCCTGGTGCTGCTGTGGCTCGGACAGCGTCTCTTCGCCAATCTGCAGAGCAACTTCGCTCAGGAGCTGTGATGACGACCCCCGTCGTGGTACAGATCAACGATCTCTCCAAGCGCTTCGTCATCCGCAAGGAGAAGTCGCTGAAAGAACGCATCGTCAACTGGCGACGCTCCAACATCCACAAAGAGGACTTCTGGGCACTCACCGACGTCAATCTCGAGATTCGGGCCGGAAGCACGGTCGGGCTGATCGGGGCCAACGGCTCCGGCAAGAGCACGCTGCTCAAGCTCATCAGCGGAATCCTGCAGCCGACGACGGGGACGGCCAAGGTCCGCGGTCGCCTCGCTGCACTCCTGGAGCTCGGCGCTGGATTCCATCCCGACCTCACCGGACGCGAGAACGTCTACATCAACGCTTCGATACTCGGACTCTCCAGGCAAGAGATCGACCGCTATTTTGATGCAATCGTCGACTTCTCCGGAATCGAACCCTTCATCGACACCCAGGTGAAGTTCTACTCCTCAGGCATGTATGTGCGGCTGGCCTTCGCGGTCGCAGTCCACGTGGACCCCGACATCCTGCTCGTCGACGAGGTGCTGGCCGTCGGGGACGAGCCGTTCCAGCGCAAGTGCCTCGAACGGATCCGCACGTTCCAGACCGAAGGCCGCACGATCGTCCTTGTCACCCATGGGCTGGACCAGGTGGCGGAGTTCTGCGACCGCGCGGTCGTCCTCGAGCAGGGGCGGGTGGCGGCGGACGGCAGCGCACGCGACGGGCTTCGTACGCTGCGAGCCGATTTCGAGCAGTCACGCCAGGATGAGCTCGCTCGGCTGCTCGACGGCGACGAGCTTGCCGGTCACACGCGCTTCTCCGGGGTCGCGCTGCGCTCCTCAGAAGGCGACGACAGCCACCCGCAGCTGCGCGTCGGCGATCCCCTCGTGGTCGCGATGGAGACGCAGACCGATGGTGCGGTCCGTGACGCCACCGTGGGCATGGCCATCACGACGCCGCTCGGGCTCACGCTCTATTCGACGACCACGCGGCTGCTGGACGCCGGCGCACTCGAACTGACCGGAACCCAGCAGTTCCAGTTCGAACTGGCTTCGTTGCCGCTCGCCCCCGGGGACTACGCGGTTCGCACCACCCTGACGACTGCCGGCGGCGTCGAGCTGCAGACGGTGCCGGTCGCCGCCGAGTTCTCCGTCGAAGGCGTCGAACGCTCGCTCGGACCGGTGGCCGTCGACGCCAAGTTCCGGCGGTTCTGAGGGCCGATGCGCCCGCCCGCCCGACGGCCTAGAAGTGGCTCCCCGTCGGGAAGTACGAATCCACCTCGGGAACGCCCCAGCGGTCTCGCACGAACTCCACCTCCCATTGGTGCACCTTGGGTACCCGGGTCTGCGACTCGAAGTGATACGCCGTGATCTCCGGCAGCCACAGCACGCGGTAGCCGCAGTAGCGGAGCTTGTAGCTGAAGTCCACATCGTTGAAGTTCCCGGGCAGGTGTTCGGTCATGCCACCGACTTCGAAGTAGACCGATCGACGGACGGCGAGCAACGCGGCGGTCGCCCCGGACACCTCCCGACCGACGCGAAGGCCGGCGAAGGGACCATGCTCGTCGGGCCCGGCGCCCAGCAGGATGTGGTGCCAGTCCGCGTGCTCGTACACGTGGCCACCGTGCTGCAGGCGACCGTCCTCGAACCGAAGCTCACAGCTCACCGCGCCCACACCGGGCTCGCAGGCTGCAGCCGCGAGCTCTTCGAGGGACCCCCGCCCGGTCAGTCGCACGTCATCGTTCATCAGGATCACGACGTCACCAGACGACGCGGCCACACCGACGTTGCACTTCCGACTGAAGTTGAACTTCTCGGAGAAGCGGACCAGAACGAGGCGATCACCGAGGATCTCTCGCAGGCGGTCGAGCACAGTGGGGTCGGTCACGTCGTCGTACACGACGACGACCTCCACGTCACCGACCGCGGTGGCCGCGATCGACTCCACAGCCTTCACGACATGGCAGACGTGCTCACCCCAGATCATCCCGAAACCGCCGCGGGTCGGGATGACGACGCTGAGAGACACACGTTGCACGTTGCGGCGGACGACGTACGTGCCCGGCACAGGTCCGAGATCGGCCTCTCCATCGATTCCGACCCGGCGCAGGTGCGCGGCCACCGCACGTCGACCGGCTTCCCAGGTGTACGGCTTGGCTACCGGGTCGCCCGCGGTCGAGCCTGCGACGACCCGCCAGTGGTACAGGATCTCGGGGACGTGGACGATCCGTCGCGCACGTTCGGAGACCCGCAGCGCGAGGTCGTGGTCCTGCGAGCCGTCGAACCCGTCGTGCAGGCTCCCCACCTCACGCACCAGGGACGTGCGCATGAGCGAGAGGTGTCCGACGTACATCTGGTGGCGCAGCCGCTCGGGCGACCACTCGGGCTTGCGGAACGCGTCAAAGTACTGCCCACGCTCGTCAACCTTGTCCTCGTCCGTATAGACGAGGTCGACCTCCGGCTCGGCGAGGAGAGGTGCGAGCTTCTCGAACGCACCTTCCGCCAGCTGGTCGTCGTGATCCAGGAACGCGACGAAGTCGCCGTTGGCGGCCTCGACCGCGTCCCGGGACGCCGCGACGATCCCGCCGTTCACAGGTCGCTCTATCAGCCGGATGCGCGGGTCGGCGGCAGCGTGCCTGCGAAGCTCCGCCCGTACCTCTTCATTGCTCGAGAGGTCGTCGACAAGGATGTGCTCCCAGAGCGCACCGCGTTGCCCGCGCACCGACTCGATGCATGCGTTCAGTGCCGCCAACGGGGGGTCGTAGACGGGGGTGACGACAGAGATCAACGGCATCGTCAGCCGACTCACTCAGCGTCCCTCCGTGCGAAGATGCGCGCCATGGGCGCCATGACGAGGTTCCCCAACCGGTAGGACCTCGAGCGCCGGGCCGCCTTCAGCGCGTCCTCGGCCTCGAGCAACTCGACGGAAGCCCGATGCGCCCGGGCTTCGGCGGCCCCGGTCTGCGCCGCCATCCCTACGGCGTGGTCGCGGAGCGTGAGAACCGTGTGCCGCAGCTCGCGCAGCTCGTCGAGGAGCTCATCGCGATCCACCAACCAGGTCCGTTCATCCTGCGGAACCCGGATCTGGGCCCGCCCGACGGGTTCGAGCTCGACCGCCGGAACGAGCTCGGGGACCACGTCCGAACTTCCCCTGCGTGCACGCAGCACGAACTGATAGACCTCGGCGTCAGGCTGGGCGCGGACCCAGTCGATGATCGCGCCCGGCACCATGGACGCATCCACGTCGACTTCACTCTTGAGGGCGTCCATGACTGTCGCGCGCAGCTCGACCACCTCCAGCCCGACACCCGCGAGCAAGGCGATCAACGACTCCCGCGTGAAGAAGCGCAGGTGCGTGTTGTCCAGCAGCCCCTCGTCGGTGTAGCGCCAACGGCCCTCGAGGAGTGCGAGCCTCAGGGAACCGTGGGTCACGTTCGGCACCGACACCACGAGCTCGCCGTCGGGCCGCAGGAGCGGGATCAGGGCCCGGAGCACGGACTCGGGGTCCACCAAGTGCTCCAGGACGTCGCCGCACACGACCACGTCGAAGCCTGCAGCGGGAAACACGCTCGACAGATCGAGTTCGCCCACGTCACCGACGACGAGCTCGACGAGGTCGGGCTCAGCCTCCCGGGCCAGGTCCGGGTCGAGCTCGATACCGCTGACCCGACACCCGTGGTTGTTCAATGCGCGGGCGAGGTCGCCCGCAGCACACCCGACATCCAGGACGTCCTTGTCAGCACCGACGAACTCCACCGCGAGGGTCTGGCTCGAGTTCCGGATCGCCGGGTCGATGACCGCCCTGTAGCGCGTCACGCTGATGTTCTCCTCATTCCACCGGGTGCCCAACTCAGTGTTCGGTCCGAGGCGCGATGGACCTGTCGACTGGCCGGACCCATCGGAGCGTACCTGACGGGCTTCGGTCGCTGGCCTCCCTCCGGGAATGCGCGCACGGCACGCAAGCCATCGCAGCGGCGGGTGGACGGTACGGTGGCACGTCGACCGCCTTCAAGCGTAGGGAGCGTCCGTTGCACATCCTCGTCACCGGCGGAGCCGGCTTCATCGGTTCGAACTTCGTCCACCACACGGTTCGGACTCGGCCCGACGTGCAGATCACGGTGCTCGACGCCCTCACCTACGCGGGCAACGAGCACAGCCTCGACGCCGTCGAGGGCCGGGTCACCTTCGCCAAGGGCGACATCGCCGACCCGGACATCGTCGACGCGCTCGTCAAGGACGTCGACCTGGTGGTCCACTTCGCCGCGGAGTCGCACAACGACAACTCGCTGCACGACCCGTGGCCCTTCCTCCGCACCAACGTGATCGGCACGTACCAGCTGCTGGAGGCGGTCCGCCGCTACGGCGTGCGCTACCACCACATCTCGACGGATGAGGTCTACGGCGACCTCGAGCTCGACGACCCGGCCAAGTTCACCCCGGCGACCCCGTACAACCCGTCGAGCCCGTACTCCTCGACCAAGGCGTCGTCCGACCTGCTCGTGCGCGCGTGGGCACGCAGCTTCGGCGTGCAGGCCACGATCTCGAACTGCTCGAACAACTACGGCCCGTACCAGCACGTCGAGAAGTTCATCCCGCGCCAGGTCACCAACGTGCTCGACGACATCCGGCCCAAGCTGTACGGCACCGGTGAGAACGTGCGCGACTGGATCCACGTCGACGACCACAACTCCGCGGTCTGGGCGATCATCGAGAAGGGCCGGATCGGGGAGACCTACCTGATCGGGGCCGACGGTGAGCAGGACAACAAGACCGTGATCGAGCTCATCCTCGAGCTCATGGGACAGGACCCGAAGGCGTACGACCACGTCAACGACCGGCCCGGTCACGACCTGCGCTACGCCATCGACGCGAGCAAGCTGCGCACCGAGCTCGGGTGGGAGCCGCGTTACACCACCTTCCGCGA